>NZ_MNQY01000112.1:113359-117315 GCF_001915675.1 Parabacteroides sp. merdae-related_45_40
AATGTATTGGTTAACCATACATGGGGGCGTTATACGCCTGAGGATGGTGGTGGCCAAGAGGCTCGTCGTACCATGATCGAGATGGTTCCTTGGATGCCGATTCGCGATAAGAATGGTAAATATACCACTTCTACCTCTTCTTCCATTGGTGATGTATTAGGCTTTGAGGGTATGTCTAACCCAGTCATGATCTTGGATATGCAAAAACGTATGCGCTACAACACGCAGGTGTTTGGTAACGCCGCTTTGACATTCCACTTGGCTGAAGGTTTGGATTTGAAGACTCAACTAGGTCTTGACCATCATAATAAAACGTATAGAGGTTATTCTTCTATCGATTTGAACAACATCTCCATGCCGAATGGTTGGGCTGAGTACCAAAATTGGAATACACTTTATTGGCAGGAGGAGACTTACTTGACTTACAATAAGGTATTCAGTGATCATCGTATCAACGCTATGGCTGGTTTGTCTTGGCAAGAGCGTGTGCAAAAGTGGAATAAGGCACGAACAGAAGGTTTCTCGGATGATTTCTTTGAGGACAATAATATGTCCGCAGGTACAACTCCGGCATCTCCTGAGTCTTCTTACGATCGGTGGGCGATGAACTCTTATTTCTTGCGTTTCGCTTATACATATAAAGATCGTTACTCCGCAACCGTAACAGGTCGTGTCGATGGTTCCTCTAAGTTTGGTGAAAACAACAAGTATGCGTTCTTCCCATCTGCAGGTTTGGCTTGGAATATCTCTCAAGAGGATTTCATGCAAGATCAAAGCACGATCAGCAATTTGAAGTTGCACACTAGCTACGGTTTGACTGGTAACTCCGAGATTGACACTTATCGGTCATTGGCTCGTGTTTCTTCTGGTACGCTTTTGATCAACGATATTCGCGCTCCGTATTCTTACATCAGCTCTATGGCGAACCCGGATTTGAAATGGGAGAAGACTGGTCAGTTTGATGTTGGTTTCGAGATTGGATTCTGGCAGAACCGCTTGTCTTTCGATGTAGCTTACTATAACAAGAAGACAACCGACTTATTGTTGGATTGCCCGATTCCTCACACTACAGGTTTCACGACAGTGTATAAGAATATCGGTTCTGTAAGAAACCAAGGTATGGACTTAATGATCAGCGCACGCCCAGTTCAGACACAAGACTTCAATTGGAGTTCTACGATTAACTTAAACTTCAACAAGAACAAGATCCTTCAGTTGGGCGACAATAATGAGGATATCGAGATGAACAGCTGGGTAGGTGGTTCTGAAAGTATCTTGCGTGTAGGTGAGAACATGAGTTCTTTCTATGGCTACAGACGTTTGGGTGTTTATACGGAGGAAGATTTCAATAACGGCTTGTGCGAGAAGAACCAGATCGGTCGTGCGAAACGTACGGATAAGAAAGAGATCATCGGCAAAGGTATGCCGGACTGGACTGGAAGCTGGATCAACAACTTCTCTTACAAAAACTTCGATTTGACGATGGACTTGCAGTTCGTATGGGGTGTTGAGACCTTATATGACGCATATAACGGATCGAACCCGAACACGATGCAACAGGCTGTTTACTTGTGTAACTCAGGCCATGCAGGTCAGGATACGACAGTAGATTCTCAATGGATCGCCAATGGTTCTTACTTGCGTTGTAACATGTTGCAATTGGGTTATACTTTTGACTCAAACGTGATTAGCAAGATCGGTTTGTCTGCTTTGCGTTTGTACGCAAGTGCGAATAACTTATTCTTGATTACTGCTAGCGATTTCACAGGTTACGATCCTGAGGGTACATCGCAGGGTGATAGTAATAAGTTCGGTCAGAACATGGTATTCTTCTCTTATCCAAGAGCGAGAACTTTCACGTTCGGTGTTAATGTAACATTTTAATTCATTTAATCAGTAGAATTTTTAGAAATGAAAAAAATATTGACAGTAGCGATTGCATGCGCTTGTTTAACCGGGTTCAGCGCATGTAATGATTTCTTGGAAGAGAAACCGAAGTCATCGTTGACAGCCCCGGATTATTACCAGACAGAGGCTCAAGCTCAGGCTAACGTGAACTATTTGTATCGTACGGGAGCTTCAAGTAAGCTCACAGGTGCGGGTAGTGCTTACGTAGGTCCGTTTGCCTCTATCACAGGACAATTGACCGGTTACTTTACAAACAGTTATGAAGGTCAGGAGCTGACTTGTAAATATTCTCGCGAGTTGACTCGTCAGCAGAATACGATGACTGTTTCCGTAACTATTGACGGTATATGGGATGATTGCTACAAGGCTATCAACGTAGCTAATGGCGCTATCAAGTATATCCCCGAGATCTCAATGGATCAGTCTTTGGCAAATCGTTTGATCGGTGAGGCAAAGTTCTTTAGAGCTTGGAACTACTTCAACTTGGTGAAGATCTTTGGTGGTGTTCCATTGACAGTAGAGCCGTACGAATCTATGGAGAACATGTATTTGGAGCGTGCTTCTGTAGAGCAAGTATATGCTCAGGTCGAATCCGACTTGAAGGATGCCGTTAATGCTTTGCCGGCTGCTACTTTCTACAACAATAGTAACCGTATCACGAAGTATGCTGCCGCTATGGTTTTGACTTCCGTTTATATGCAACAAGGTAAGTATGCCGACGCTGCTTCTGCGGTAAAGACGGTGATCGATTCTCCGCATGCTTTGGCAACCAACGATGATTTAGCATTGGGTTCTGCCTATAATAAGATCCGTACGACAGACGGTTTGGCTGAGTCTATCTATTCTTATGAGTACAACGCAACGATCAGTAACGGTGGTTGGTGGCCTACTTATGCGTTCAACTCAGCGGCTACAGCTATATTTGGTACGTATTCTATCTTTGAGCGTACATACGGGCCAACGAATCAATTCTTGAACGTGTATGCGGCAAACGACTTACGTATCCAGCCAAATCAATTCTTCCATTGGAATTATACAAATCCGGATAATGGCAAGACTTGGACGGCTCCTGAGAATGCTTGTGGTTGCTGGTTCTGGTATGATGAGGACGCTTTGTTGAACACAGGACGTTCTACGAAAGACCGTGATATCTTCCGTTACGCAGAGGCTTTGCTTGACGCTGCTGAATCTATCGCTCAGTCTCAAGGTGTAACAGCTGAGGCTGCCGGCTATTTGGCACAAGTTAAGGCTCGTGCAAACATGGAAGGTAAGACGGTAGCCGCAATTACTGCCGATCTTCAGAAATTAGGTAAGCAGGCCTTTATCGAGGAATGCTGGACAGAGCGTTTGCGTGAGTTCCCGTTGGAATTCAAGATTTGGGATGACTGTTTGCGTACAGGTAAGTTCCCTGTAATCTCTTCTACAGAGAAGGGTAAGGTTACATACGTTGACTTAGTTGGCGCAAAGAACGCTTCCGGCGCGACCTTCAAGTCTTCCGACTTGTTATGGCCGATCTCTTTGAACGAGATGCAACGTAACCCGAGTTTGACTCAAAATGAGGGTTATGCCGTTCAATAATAAATTTCAATAACTGATGGCTAGAGAGGGAGGGAATGAGCGATCATCCTTCCCTCTCTTTTTGGTAGCTTGATTAGTCAGCAAGTTGCATGAAACAATGTATAATATACAGAATTTTGGTTTGGTTGTCTTATTATTCACTTTCAACTATGAAAACAAAAGAGCAAGAAATGACATACTGGATTCTGCTAAGTTAGAAGGACGGTTGGAAGGTGAAGAAAAAAGAATGATTTTCTGAGCAGTACTACTGACTTACTCAAAGGATATATACTTATTTTGCCCACGCAGTATATATTACTTTGCCAAGTCACTAGTACTTCATAAACATCCTTTACTTTGACACAGGCTAGAGGATAAGCAATTGCTTCCTTCTGACTATGCCTAAATTTACTTCACAGATTTTACTGTTATTTTCTAAGGTACTTCACATCTTAGAGAACCTTCTCCTGAAAAACTTCACGGGGTTGAAA
>NZ_MNQY01000058.1:0-24260 GCF_001915675.1 Parabacteroides sp. merdae-related_45_40
TCCATCTTCTGCAAGCGCATCTGTTTGACACGGCCCCGTTCGTCACCAAGATATTCGACCGGATTATGCAAGGTCATAAACTCCACACCTTCCTCTTTGGCATGTTTCACCTCCTCCAAGCGTGCGGGCATCTCTTCTTCACTACGGCGATAAACGATCATGGCACGTTCGGCACCCAAGCGGCGAGCAGTACGGACCGAGTCCATTGCTGTATTGCCACCACCGATGACAGCCACTTTCTTACCCTGCAAGACAGGCGTATCGCTATCCGGATTGGCAGCATCCATCAGATTGACACGTGTCAAGTATTCGTTGGAAGACATCACCCCGACCAGGTTCTCTCCCGGAATATTCATAAAGTTAGGAAGCCCGGCGCCGCTGGCAGCGAAGATTCCTTTGAAACCATCCGCATGCAGATCGTCATAACTGATTGTCTTGCCGACAATACAGTTTGTCATGAACTTCACACCCATCTTGCGCAGCCCTTCAATTTCTACATCCACAATCTTATTCGGCAGGCGGAATTCGGGAATACCGTATTTCAACACACCACCGATTTCGTGCAAAGCTTCGAACACCGTCACGTCATAGCCACGCTTTGCCATATCACCGGCAAACGAAAGGCCGGCGGGACCTGAACCGACAACGGCAATCTTAATGCCGTTCTTCTCCGCTACTTCCGGAACGGAAATGTTTCCGCTTTCCCGTTCATAATCGGCGGCAAAACGTTCCAAGTAACCGATAGCGACAGCCGGTTTACCCATCTTCAGATGAATGCACTTGCTTTCGCACTGTTTTTCCTGCGGACATACACGGCCGCAGACAGCCGGCAATGCACTTGTTTCCTTCAGCACTCTGGCTGCTTCCAGAAACTCTCCCCGTTCGATGTTCTTCACAAACGTCGGGATATTGATACTTACCGGACATCCTTGCATACAGGTCGGATTCGGACAGTCCAGACAACGCTGGGCTTCCTGCATGGCCTGCTCCTTCGTCAATCCGAGGTTTACCTCTTCGAGGCGGGTATGGCTGCGGTATTCCGCATCCAGCTCATTCATTTCTACACGGGGGATATCCGTACGTTCCTTATTTTTTTTGCTTTTACGCAGTGCTTCTCTCCACGGTTCGGCACGACGGGCAGCGATCAGTTCTTCTGTTGTCATTTGTTTACTGTGGTTTCGTTATTTCTTTTCAATATCTTTATAAGCACCGAGGCGCATCAGCATCTCATCGAAATCTACTTGGTGAGCATCGAATTCCGGTCCGTCCACACAGACGAACTTCGTCTTTCCTCCGACCGTAATACGGCAAGCGCCGCACATTCCGGTCCCGTCCACCATAATCGTATTCAAAGAGGCGACTGTCGGGATCTCGTATTTCTTCGTCAGGGCAGAGACGAATTTCATCATGACGGCCGGGCCGATCGTGACGCACAAATCCACCTTTTCACGGTTGATCACACTTTCCACGCCATTCGTCACCAAACCTTTTGTACCGTAAGAACCGTCGTCTGTCATCACGATCACCTCATCGGAGTTGGCGCGCATCTGCTCTTCCAAGATAACCAGCTCCTTCGTACGGGCGGCCAGCACTACAATCACACGGTTGCCCGCCTTATGAAAAGCCTCCACGATCGGCAATAAAGGAGCCACACCGACACCACCGCCGGCACATACGACCGTACCGACTTTCTCGATATGGGTGGCTTGCCCCAGCGGGCCGACCAAATCGGTAATATAATCACCGGCATTCAGTTCGCATATCTTTTTTGACGAACCTCCTACAGCCTGGATCACGAGTGTGATAGTTCCTTTCGTCGTATCAGCTCCGGCAATGGTGAGGGGAATGCGTTCACCTTTCTCACCCACCTTCACGATAACAAAGTGGCCTGCCTTACGGGAGCGGGCAATCAAAGGTGCTTCCACTTCCAGTTTCACTACGTTGGCAGAGAAATGTTCTTTACTTACAATTTTATTCATTATAATCGCTACTATTGATAGTTAGTCTTGTTGATTTGGTTGCAAAAATACATCAAAAAACTGGATAGCACAGTATTTTGCCAAACAAAAAGGAGTTATTCGAACAAACCTTCGTCACGAACCAACATCAAAATAGCCGAATGAGGGACGATCAGGAACTTCTCTTCATTAAAATTGATCTCGTAAGCCGCATTCTGTAGAAATACAGCCAAATCGCCTTCATGCGCCTGCAAAGGAAGATAATGCACCTCACCCTCTGTTTTCTTTTCCCATACTTCATGTTCCTCACTCTGGGAAGGAAGCGGGAAACCGGGACCGACCTTGATGATATAGCCGCTCTGAATCTTCTCCTGCTGGACAGTAGGCGGCAGATACAATCCGGATTTTGTCTGACTCTGCGGGTTCTTCGGTTTGATAAGCACCTTGTCACCCACCATCAGGAACTTATCTATGTCTTTCTGATCTATTGCTAATTGCATGACTTTTATGTTTATGATATTTTGACGGACAAAGATATAAAATACGTTGCACAAAAAAAGCTGCTTCCCTTTCCGAAAGCAGCTTTTCCTGAACAAAAGAATCTACACGTCAGATGGCACGCCCCTTAAACACGTTGGACTGATCCGACGGATACAGATAACCGGTAAACGAAATACGGTTGCTGTTGAAGTTCGGACTCACAGTTGCCGTACACTTGTTCGTGCCTTTTACCATACGGATTGTCACATTGGCGGAGACTGCAACACCTTGTACCATCATACTAAACGTAACATTTCCTTTTTTGTCTGTTTTCATCTCTATATTTGAAGCACTGCCATCGACCGTTATCCCCCCGATCCCGTTCGGGCCGGCAGCGGCAGTATTGAAAGCCAACTGGATAGTCGCCCGGTCACCTTTCATGGAAACGAAGTTCGTGCTCGGGGTCACATAGACGAATTGTCCACGCTTAAACTCGACACGTTCGGCTTCCAATACAAAATCTTTCTCCTTCAGTGCTTGTACACCTTGTTCGAACAAGGCCATCTGTTCTGCTGCTTCGGCAGCTTTCTTCGCTTCTTTTTCTGCTTTCTTAGCAGCCTTCTCGGCAGCTTTATCCTGCTGGGCCATCATTGTCCCTGCACTAAATAGCAGGACAGCCAGTAATAATAATACTCTTTTCATACTTCTCATTCTTTTAGTTGAAACCTAATCAATCTACTTTCATATAGTATGACAAACGAGATACTAAAAAGTTCAATCCGAATTCTTACTTTTCATGTTTTTAACATGATACCACAAAAAGAGCCAAGCAGTTACAGCCGCAACAAAATCAGAGAAGGGAGCAGCATACCAGACACCATCCAACCCCCAAAAGCGGGAGAACAGCAACATCGCCGGTATCAGGAACAAGACTTGGCGGCTTAAACTCAAAAACATAGCCTTCCAAGCAATCCCGATGCTTTGGAAAAACTGGCTGATCGAGATCTGCGAACCGACAACCACAAATACCAGCAAACTGATCCGCAAGCCATTTGCCGTCACATCCAATAAATCAGGATCGTTCGTAAAGGCACGGGTGATCAATTTCGGAAACGCCACGCTACAAAAGCAGCCGACTCCCATGATAATGGTAGAGGTTATGATGACCAGACGTAGCGTTTCCTGGACACGCTCGTATTTCTTTGCCCCGAAATTGAAACCGACAATCGGCTGCATTCCCTGCGCGATCCCGATAATCAGCATCACCAAAAGCATTCCGACACTGGTGATAATGCCGTTTGCCCCCAATGCCAAGTCTCCCCCATGCTGTTTGAGTGCATAGTTCTGGATCACCACCACCAAACTTCCCGCCAACTGCATGGCAAAAGGCGAAACACCGATCGTCAGGATATTCCATACCACATGCTTTTCCAGCTTGAACGTCCCTTTATGGAAACGGACGATACTGTCTTTCTGGACAAAATGGTTCATGACAAAAAGAGTGCAGAGCAGCATCGAGATGATCGTCGCGATGGCAGCTCCCTTAATCCCCATATCCAGCCAGAAAATGAAAATAGGATCGAGTATCACATTGGTTATCGCCCCGATCAGCATGGTAAACATTGCTTTCTTCGGATAGCCGGAAGCACGCATGACAGCGTTGAAGCCAAAACTGAGGGAGGTCAGGAGCGTCCCCGGAACCACGATATTCAGATAGTCCTGCGCATACGGGATGGTCTGTTCGCTTCCCCCGAAAGCCAGTAATAAATCTTTCATCCAGATCATGCAGGGAACTACTGTCGCAAGCGTTATGATGAATGTCAAGGTGAAAGCATTCCCCAATACCTTTTCCGCCATCTCATTCTCCCTTCGTCCCAGATAGATGGAGACACGCGTCGCAGCCCCCGCCCCGATGAGCATTCCGAACGCCTGGAGGAACAACAGAATAGGGAATGTCAGCGTCAATCCTGCCATTGCCAGCGGACCGACTCCCTGACCGATAAAGATACGGTCGACAATATTATAAAGAGCATTCACCATTGTACCGATCACTGCCGGCATCGCATAATGCAACAACAACCGGCCGATCCTCTCATGCTCCAGCCGCCATGTTATTTCGTTTGCCATATTTATTCCTTTTAATCTTAAACAAAACTTTTATTTCCTACCGGGAAAATTTATTGTCATAAGCGAGAAACGTTGTTTCCATGTCCATAAAAACTTTTTCTCATGCCGATAAGAGAGACAAGCTCCGCCACCGTCCGGAGTTCTTCCTTGCAGCCCTCAGGGAAAGCCACAACCAGTTCATGCGGGCTCTTGCAAGTGATATTCAACTGCCCTTCCTTTACGGGCGAAGGACGGTAACCATTACGGATCAGAGCATTCCCTACCCAATAAGAAGTCAGAAAGTCGCCTTCCACACCGATGGGTGACGTAGGAGCTTCCGTATTCAGCTTTCCGGTTGCCGGATCGAATACGATTCCCTCCTTACCGAAAAAAGATTCAAAAGCTCCACTCATAATCAGGTCTTCGGGAGTTCCGCAAGCCATCGGACGTCCTTTCTCCTGTAGCCAGAGGCAATCCCCCATTTGGATAGCCAGGTCCAGGTCGTGAGTAGAAAGCAGAACCGCTTTCTCTTGCTCGACTGCCAGGCGATGCAACAAAACCATTGTTTCGATACGGCTGGTCACATCCAGAAAGGCGGTCGGTTCGTCCAACAGGATAATCGGGCACTGTTGGGCAAGCGCCTTGGCAATCATAGCCTTCTGCCGTTCACCGTCACTTAGCTCCGAGACATAGTTATTGGCTTTATGAGCTATGCCGGCAGCTTCAAGCGATTGCTCGATGATAACATGATCCCGCTTCTTCAACTGTCCGAAAAAGCCGGTATAAGGATGCCTGCCCAACGAAACCAGTTCATAGACGGTAATTCCTCCTGCATTAGTCTTTTCTGTCAGTACAACACCGACAGTCAAGGAAAAGTTTGCCTGCGAATAACCGGAAAGAGGCTTCCCCATCAAACGTATTTCCCCTCCGAGTGGAGGCTGAAAACCACAAAGCGTACGAAGCAGCGTCGATTTACCGGCACCGTTCAGTCCCAACAAACAAGTCACCTCGCCCGAAACGAGTTGCAGGTTCAAATCCTCATGGACCACTTTCCGCTTACCGCCTTTCAGCAGGTAACCGATACAAAGTCCTTTTGTTTCTATTGCAGCTACTTTTGTCATATATCGGTCAGTCAAAGTATTGGATGTTTTTCCGGTTCACAATTACATAAATGATGACAGGCGCGCCGAGCATCGGAGTCACGGCATTCAGCGGCAATATGTTATGCGTACCCGGCAATACCATCAACAGATTACAAAGCAACGCGATGCAAGAACCGGTCAGCAACGTTACAGGAACCAGCATCTTATGATTGGATGAGCCCAACATCAAACGTGCGACATGCGGGACCGCCAGCCCGATAAAGGAGATCGGCCCGCAAAAGGCAGTCGTAGTCGCAGTAAGCAATCCCGTACACAACAGGATCAGAATACGCGTCCGCCTGATCTTGATTCCTAAATTGGCAGCATACATTTCTCCTAAGAGCAATGCATTCAGAGGTTTGATCAAAAGAATGGCCAATAGCAATCCTATACAGGTAAAACCGGCAAAATAAGGCAGCTGTTGCAAGGAAACCCCGGAGAAGTTCCCCAATCCCCACATCACAAATGCATGCACCTTGTCAGTCGATGCATAATAATTCAGAACCGAAATCAATGATGAAGCGAGATAACCGATCATAATACCGATAATCAACAACATGACGTTATTCTTCACCTTCGCCGAGAAATAAATAATCAATCCCAAAATACAGGCCGCACCACTAAATGCGGCCATGATAACCGCCAGATAACCGCTGATCGGCAAATCGGTCACCATACTCAACGAACCGCCGAAATAGAGCATGATCGCAGCGACTCCCAGATTGGCCCCGTCACTGATTCCCAATATGGAAGGACCGGCAAGCGGATTCCTGAACAATGTCTGTAGCAACAATCCACTAACAGCCAGCGAAGCACCTGCTAACAAAGCCGTTACAGCCTGGGGAAAACGGCTCTGCAACACAATATTCTGCCATGCAAGTCGCTCCGTTCCCTCTCCCAGCAATATATTCACCACACTTTCAACGGGTATCGAGACAGCGCCATAAACCAGTCCGCCGGCAAACAACAGCAACAGGAGAACTAACAAAAACGGATAAAAAATGAAGACTTGCTTTTTCATGCCTGCAAAGATAATGCTTTTGGAAAAATTTTTTACCTTAGCCCCTTAAACAACAGAACTGCTAATGTTATATACTATAATACTATGAGAAGAATCATCATATCACTCATACTGCTTGTAGGATTTTGTTCCGGCACATACCCGATATATTTCAAGCATATAGGCATGCAGGAAGGCCTGTCACAACTTTCCGTCATGGCCATCTACCAAGATAATTTGGGTAGAATGTGGTTCGGGACGGAAGAGGGAATCAGCATATACGACGGCGTACAGACCAAAGTATACAAACCATCTGAATTTCATCGCCAAAACGCCAATCCGATAGGTAACCAGACGCACTTCATTGCCGGCGACAAAGATGGAAATGTTTTCTTCGACTCCGATCAATCCTTGATCCGCTATGACATCCAGACACAGAAATTCTCATGCCTACAGAAATCAAACGTATATACCGTCGCTTCTATCAAAGGAACAATATGGGTAGGAATAGCTGACTCCATACTCACCTGGAATCCGGATAAAAACGATTTCGATTTCGTCACGAGGCTGGAAAACCGGAACCAGCGTGCGACCTGTTTGTTGGAAGATTCCGGCGGCCGGTACTGGATCGGCACTACAGACGGACTCTTCAGGATGAATGACGACAAATCCCTGACCTGTATGATCATGGGAGAAGACATTTACGACCTATATGAAGACTCCAAATATAATCTTTGGATATCCATTCGCATGAATGGCATGTACAAAAGGGACGTGCACGGCAATTTCACCCGTTACCGCTACGATCCTTCCAACCCCAACAACATATCGAGCAACCAGGTCCGGGATTTCGTGGAAGACAACTTCGGAAACATCTGGTTCGGCACTTTCACCGGGCTAAACAAATATAATCCGACCAGCAATCAGTTCGAAGTTTATGCCCGCAACCCTCTGCCCGGCAGCATGACCCATTCATCCGTATTCCCCGTTTACAAAGACAGACAAGGCACGATCTGGTTGGGGACCTATTACGGCGGTGTCAATTATTTCAACCCGGAGACAGATATTTTCACGGTTTATGCAGCTAACAACAGCCGGAACGATTGCCTGAATTATCCTTTCGTCGGTAATATGGTGGAAGATAAAGACAATAATATCTGGATCTGTACCGAAGGAGGTGGGTTGAACTTTTTCGACCGGAAAACGAAGAAATTCACCTACTTCATGGCCGATGAGAATCGTAACTCCATTGCTCATAACAACCTGAAGGCAATAGCCTACAGCCCTGAACGCAACAAACTGTATATTGGAACACATACCGGAGGACTATCCATCTACGACATCAAAAACAAACGGTTCAAAAATCCCTATTTCGAAGATCCGTCTTATGCCGTAATAGCAGGCGACCGCATCAACCAGATGAGAATCTACAATGACGAATTGATTTGTACCGGACCGAAAGGAATCTTCAAAATGAATCTATATACAGAAAAAGTATCTCCATTGTTCAAAAGCGGTAAGTATTACGGGAACACCTGCTTCCTAATTGACTCGAAAGGGTACATTTGGCTGGCCTACGGCAAAGGTGTCTGGAAGATCAACCTCGAAAATGAAGAAGACAAGGTACAATACCGTTCTGGTGAAAACGGATTGGGAACATTTCCCATATCTCAAATAATCGAAGACAAAGAGGGACGGATCTTCCTCGGAACCCGTGGTTCCGGCCTGTTCCACTATGACGAGAAGAACAAACGGTTTATCGGATATACAACCGAAAATAGCTTCATCGCCAGTGACTACTGCTATGAACTCACCTTGTCGCCCCTGGACCAATTAGTGATAACAGGCGACAAAGGAATTACCTTTTTCGATCCGGATCAAAACCTGTTCAAGGTCGTGGAACTGGGGACGGCCCTGCCTCTGACAGGCATAAACATCGGTTGCGGAATCCTGGTCTGCAAAAACGGAGAAATATTCGTCGGCAGCAGCAATGGCATGACGACATTCTTTGAACAGCAGTTGTTCAACTCCGCCAAAGACTACCAACTATATTTTTCCGACCTGTTCATTAACAACGAACAAGTTTCTCCCGGCGACCACAACAAGGTGCTGGCCACCGCCCTACCTTTCACTCGAGAAATAGAGCTGGCCTATAATCAAAATAATCTGATTTTCACTTTTACATCGAACAACTATGTCAATACGCTGAAAAAGGCGTCTTACGAATACATGTTGGAAGGTTTCGACAAGAAATGGATACCCAGCAAAGACAACAATATTTTCTATACGAACTTGAACCCCGGAAAGTACACGCTCATCGTCCGGGAAATACAATACGACCCGAATCAGGAACAACCGCGTACCATCAAGATGGACATTCATATCCATTCCCCCTGGTATGCATCCAACTTAGCTTATTTCCTCTACTTCATCTTGATCATTAGTATACTGTACAGCATTTACCGTTTCAAGAAATCACAATACATGTTGCAAACTTCACTGGAAATGGAACGGAAGGAAAAAGAAGCGATCGAAGAGTTGAATCAGGCAAAACTACAGTTCTTCTCCAACATCTCGCATGAGTTCAGGACACCGTTGACGCCGATTATCTCCCAGATAGAACTCTTATTACAAAGCAGTTCATTGTCACCTTCCGTATACAACAAACTGCTGAAAGTATATAAAAACACCTATCATATGCGGAACTTGATCAGTGAGTTATTGGATTTCCGTAAACTGGAACAGGGGCATATGAAGCTGAAAGTGTACGAGCAAGACATCGTCCCGTTCCTGAAAGAGATTTACCTGTCTTTTTATGAATATGCGTCCAGCCGTTCCATCACATACAATTTCACGGCTCCGCAAGAGAATGTTTTGTGTTATTTCGACCCGAAGCAAATGCAAAAAGTCTTCTATAACCTGCTATCCAATGCTTTCAAGTATACCAAACCGAATGCAGCCATTGAAATGATTTTGGAAAACAAAGAAAATGAAGTTACCATTAAAGTTATCGACAACGGTATCGGTATCAGCAAAGAAGATATAGACAAAATATTCGACCGATTCTATCAGGCTGAAAACGGTATCTCGAATATCATCAAGACTCCCAGCACGGGGATCGGACTTTCATTGACCAAAAGCATAATCGAGTTGCACCACGGAACGATACAAGTGGAAAGTACACCGGGCTACGGTAGTATTTTCATTGTCCATCTCCAGAAAGGCTGCACGCATTTTACCGAGGAAGAACTGGCACAAAAGCAGCAAAAAAAGCAAACGGAAAGCCTGATTCCCGACACGGTCGCCTTTTCCGATCACATGGAAGAGTTTTCCGATACGGAACAAAAAGAGCTATTGATCGAAGGAGACGATTCCCCTCATACGATCCTACTGGTCGAAGACAACGAAGAATTACTCCAGATACTCAACTCCCTGTTCTCACCGACCTACCGCGTCCTGCTGGCACGAAACGGTAAAGAAGGATTGGAAAAGGCACGCGCAGAACGACCGGACATCATCGTTAGCGATGTCATGATGCCGGAAATGTCTGGAACAGAGATGTGCTTGAAGATCAAAAATGATTTTGATGTATGTCACATCCCGGTCGTACTGCTTACGGCACTCACTTCCGCCGAGCAAAATATCGAAGGCTTACAACGAGGCGCCGACGACTATATAAACAAACCATTCAATGCAAAGGTATTACTGGCGCGTTGCAATAACCTGGTCCGTAATCGTATTATCCTGCAAAAGAAATTCAGCCAGCAGAAAGATTTCGATGCACAATCGCTGGCAAGCAACCCGATAGACCAAAAGTTCTTGGATACGGTCAACTCGATCATTGAAAAGAATCTTGATAATATCGACTTCGACATGAATATGATGGCCCGCGAGTTGGGACTCAGTCGAAGTTCATTGTATGCCAAATTCAAGGCACTGACAGGTATGACACCCAATGACTTTGTCCTCAACTGCAAACTGAAGCGGGCCGCAACCATGTTGACGGAAAACCCCGATCTACAGATCGCCGACATCTCCGACCGGCTGGGCTTCGGTTCTCCGCGTTATTTCACCCGCTGTTTCAAAGCCCAGTTTGAAATTACCCCGGCTGAATACAGAAAGAAAACGGTCATTTAAACACCTGGATCATCGGACGTCCGATCCAAACCTGCGGCTGTTTCAACCCGAAGATATAAGCGATTGTCGAAGCACAGTCGAACTGCATCATGCTTTCCTGGAATTCATATCCTTTCTTGATTCCCTTGCCGGCAATAATAAAGGCAGTCTCCATTTCTTCCATGGTCTTGCCGCCATGCCCTTTCTTGATACCACCATGATCGGCTGTGACGATAAAGATAGTCTCATCCAACATACCTGCATCCTTAACCGCCTGAATGATTTGGCCGATATAGCCGTCGAGCTCTTTCAGCTTTTCATAGTAGGCAGGTGTGTCATGACCTTCAGCATGACCGACATGATCGGGTTCGTCGAAAACGATATTGACCAATGCCGGACGTGCACGCTTGATATATTCAACCGCACATTTGGCAGTGGCCGGATTCTGCGGCTTTTCCGTAATATTTTTATCATAACTCAAAGCTAACGTATCGACAACGTAACGGATTCCCGCCCATTCACAGATACAGCCGATTTCAGCTTTCGGATCAGACTCGCGAAGCAAGCTGAACACAGTCGGGAAAATACCGTGCTTATTCACTACACGGGAAGGCAGTTCCGGAGTTTGCGATCCCCATTCCGTGTAACCATGAAGTTCCGGTCCCGCCCCCATATACATGGAAGCCCAGTTTACGGCACTGGAAGACGGAAGTACAGAGCGTTTTTTCAACGTATAAGATCCTTCTTCCATCAACTTCTTCACATTCGGCATTTCGGCCTTGTTCACACTATAAGCGCCCCAGCCGTCCAGACCGATCAAAACTACATGTTTGGCTTTCCACTTGGCAGCCATCGAAGCATCGGCAAACAACATCAGAAATACCAATGCTAAAATCAACTTTCCTGTTTTCATGCTATCTTAAATTAAATATATCAATCCTTCCTATAATATCGTACCCGCCCCACTTTCATCTCCACCGGCAAAGCCAGAGAATCGACTTCGCCAATACAAGCTCCACCCAACAACATATCGATCAGCAAATAATAGGGTTTATCGAACGGAAACTCTCCTTGCCGGTTCCGATACGCGCGGATAAGCAAAGTTATGAATATTATATAAAAAAGAAAAATGATAAGGGAAATAGATATTTAAGCATAATGCATACTCATTAATTAAAGACCTTTCTCGATATCCCGTTTACGTTTTAATGCTTCCAGATAATAGTAATCGGCATAGTTCAATGGGACGTCTATTTCCGAATTGTGAGGAATGCTGCCAACAGAATGCATCAGCAGGAAGTTTCCATTCGTGCCCAATGCAGCCCGATAGGCCGGAGAAGAAAGTGAAACCATGATACTGTCGGCATACATTTTATAGCCGGCTGCATCCGGAACATCCATCGTACTGATCTCATAAAGCGCGGAAGCGATACAGGAAGCCGTCGATACATCGCGTGGTTCGTTCGGGATATTCGGAGCCGACATATCCCAGTAAGGAATCAGATCTTCCGGCATATTCTCCAGGTTCTTCATCATATTGAAAGTTTTCAAGGCCTGATCCAGATATTTACGGTCCTTGGTTTCACGATAGCATACCGCATAACCGTAGATAGCCCATGCCTGCCCGCGACTCCAGATAGATTCGTCGGCATATCCTTGTGCCGTCTGGCGATGGCGCACTTTACCATCCTTGATACTGTAATCAATCACATGGTAACAACTTCCATCCGGGCGAAAATGTTCCTCCATGGTACGATCGGCATGCGACACCGCAATCTTATAGAAAGAAGAGTCGCCGGACAGACGCGTCGCTTCGAACATCAGTTCCAGATTCATCATGTTGTCAATGATAACCGGACATTCCCAACCCCGTTCAGACTGCCATCCGCGTTCCACATCCCACGACTGGATAATCCCGGCAGCCGGACGGAAGCGGGTAGACAACGACTTGGCAGCCTGCACCATCACATCTTTATAAGAAGGCGTCCCTGCCAGTCTCAAGCCATTCCCGAAACTGCAATTTACAATAAATCCGATATCATGATGCCAAGTCAGGTTTTTGGCTTCCTCTATGGCATCCGTATATTTGGCGGCCAACGGCAGCAACGTGCTGTCGCCCGTCAGTTCATACAAATACCAGACAGATCCGGGGAAAAAGCCGCTCCGCCAATCCGCATAACCACAATAATAGACAGAACTGTCTGTCTTAAGCGTCACCGGATTCAAGCATTTCCCACTCGCTTCGATCACACCGATCTCATTCCCTATTTGTGCACGGGCAAAATCGATATTCTCGTCAATAAAACTTTTTTCCTCTGTTTTAGGGGCACCTGCACAAGATAGCAGAAATGCCGAAAAAGCAAATGCAATCAAATTTTTCATCATGTACCAATTATTTTATTGTTGTTATTGTATAAGTATAGGAGCCGGAAAGCAGCTGCTTATTGGCGTTCAACGATATCCGGCAGACCTGTTCGCCCCAAACATTCGACAAGCGAGGATCGTCCAGGCGGATCGTTTCGACATTCGGTGTAAAGGCGCTCTTATTATACGTCATCCGGACTTTCTCGCCATTCACTTCAACCGTGACTACTCCCGGAACCGACACATCCACCTTCCCCCAAGTGAGGAAATTGACTTGATTCGGTTTATCCGCCTTGTCCAAAGAGAACGAATCTTCTATTTTCAGGGAGTTCTTTCCCAACTGGTACGAACGGACCCATTTTTTTACATTTGCCTCTGCCGGATAAGCTGTCGCAATATTTGCAGAGAAATACATACGTCTCGGATCAAAGTGCACATCCGTAGCCCTAAATTCCGAACCGAACTGCTGTGGCACACCGTTCACCATAGGCAGGTTGTGATAATTACTCTGCATTGTCCAGATTGAATAGCGTTCGGAACTGAAGGTCTGACGGGTATAGGTCCCGACTCCGGCATCGATAAAAATAGGCGTCGTATTCAAGTAAAGGGAGAAGGTCCCTGCATCGTTATGATTATGGCTTTCATTATTATAGCCTCCTTTCGTTGCCACGAAAAAGCCATTCTTGTTGGTCATATAGCAAAATTCGGTTTCCGGATACCAGGAATAGCCGGGAGCCTGATAATCTGCACTCATTCCTTCCAGTTCTTCACGGGAGAGCAAGGTTTGGAACAGACGGAAAGGGTCACCGGAAGGAATACCGTCCTTATCAGAAAGACTCTTGAGATAAGCAGCATAGTTCATCATAAGAGGGCTTTCGACTGCTTTCCCATACCTGAAAATGAGATCGGCATCCCCTCCTCCTTTGGCAGAAGCATCGGCAAAGTTGACCACCCAGCCGTTCCCCACATAAGAGCGGGCAATATATTCACCCATATTCTTAATGATAGGCTGATCGAATACGGAGACTTTACCACCTGTCCCGTCAGAAAGCATCTGCAGATAATCGTACATCTTTCCAGCAGCATGTCCCCAATAAGAAGGGCCTTCCTCGCAACCTCCGTCTCCATGCGTATAATTGATGAAATGATCCACGGAAGTCATCGTCCGGTAAACCGCTTTTGCCAATTTATCCCGATCATTCTCAAGCAGGAAGAAACATTGCAGCACATTGAAGTTACACCACGGATTCCAGTTATTCACCAATCCGCCAGGCTTCAGGTTGAACGCCATCCACCAGAAATGATCTTCATTCATATAGGTATCGAGGATGCGGACCTGTAATTCATGCCGCAGCCTTTTTGAAATCAAAGGATTTACCTTATCGAACGAAGGTTTCAGGTAATAATAAATCCAAGACAACTGGGAAGCAAGATTTCCTGAACCCAAATCAATCACATGTTCTTCATAGCTCGGAAAGCATCCTCCGACCTTCTGTAATCCCAAATGGGCCGACAATGCCCAGCTCGTCATTTCACAACTTGCAAAAACACCATTGATAATCTGATCGACAAAGCGTCCCTTCCCTTCAGCCATCTCTGCCATGAACAGACTTCCGAGTGCGGAATTGTTTTTACCGAACGGACTCTCCATAATCGCCCGGTCACCACTTCGTCCGAACTCCAGATAATCGGTCGCTTTCACAACCTTCCACTCATAATCCAGATAACTTTCTCCTTTCCGGATATACTTTTCTTTATAATCACCGAGGAGTTTATCCCAACCGGCCCGGTCAGAATAATCAGGATACGGCACCCACTTCTGCTCCATTATCAACGCGGATTTGACTTTCTCAAAATCGACCTCTTTTTGCAACAAGTCGCGTTTTTCATACGCGTGCAAGTGTGCGACTGTCCAAAGCAACAGGCACACGATTGTGATGAATCGTTGTGTTCTCATAGGTATTATTTTTCAATATCGCAAAAATAGAGGTCCCCTCTATGAGAAAGAGACATATTCATCCAATTCATGTGCACGGATTGTCCAAAAGCGGAAATTTAAGGTGTTTCCTGCCACATTATAATTCTCATCCTCCAAAACCGGAACCTTGCATTTTTCTATATGCACCTTTCACAAAAGAGTATTTTTATCGTAGTTCTTCAAGAACTATGGCGTTTCGCCATCATCCGCGAATTGCCTTCACCGCTTATGTTTGCCTTCATCAGAGACCAGGTCGGCCTCGGAAGATTCTATATTAAGTGACAATGGGTATGTTTCTGTTGTCAAACAGCCTGGTCATAGACCTTTTGCCTTTAGTCGAATACCTTTTCGACCAAGGTCAAAAGCCTTTTCGACACTGGTCAAAAACCTTTTCGACTAAGGGCGAAAAGGTAAGGAGTGGTAGTAATAGCTGTTAATGCCTGTGTATTTGTTTATTAATCAATATTGTAGTCTCCTTGTTTTTCACTTAATTATATAGATGTGAAACCGAGAGGAACATAACCAACCCAAATCAGGACGAGACAGAGTGAAGGCAAATTTTTGAGGTGAAGGCAGTCCGGATATCTGCCATCACCCTTGTATGACATGACAATCAAAAGGTATCAAAGACGGGTGAAGCTGAATCGGAAATCCATGTTGAACTATCATGATGATAAATCATCATTTATGATTCATATCTGCCAAACTATGAGAATTTGCCTTAGCTGTATCGTTTTTACACTTCAATGTATACCTATGTGAATATTACAAACTGAATTCTAAATAAATATATTGCCAATTAAGCTTAATTTATATGTTATACAAAACATGCAAATCACAATATGTTAATATATAGACATTTAACACATTGCTAAAAACTCACCGTTGGAAGATTAGTGCATATCAAATGGATAAAAGTATACATTCATACACATTATTAACATCTAAATTTGCAACGTTTTCATCATAGTTCTTGAAGAACTTAGATCAGTAACACACTTTTGTGAAAAACACAATTGAAAAAACACAAAGTGCCTATTTAGAGAAATGAGAATTATTATCAATTTATTAATCAATCTGGTGTTATTATGACAAAAGATTTTAAACGCTTTTATGTATCGAGAGCGATGTTCCTGGGAGCTACTATGTTCCTGGCATCAATCGGAATGGCCTCCGCTAATCCTTCTACCGATACGTTTGGCTCAAATGAGCCGAATCCTGTTGTAGCTTCTCCTCAACAGGCAAAACACCGTATCAAAGGTGTGGTAGAAGATGCCCTGGGCCCTATCGCTGGAGCTAATGTCGTAGAAAAAGGAACTACCAACGGTACAATTACCGACATGGACGGTAATTTTTCTCTGGAAGTATCTCCTAATTCCATTCTTGTTGTTTCTTATATCGGATATAAGGATCAGGAAATCCCCGTAAACAATCAGACTTCGTTCAACATTAAGTTGGCCGAAGACTCACAGGCGTTAGACGAAGTTGTAGTTGTAGGCTACGGTACACAGAAAAAGGTAAACTTGTCCGGGTCCGTATCAACTATTAATGTTGCAGAGTTGACAGAAAGCCGCCCTATTACCAACGTATCCCATGCATTGGCAGGTCTTGCAGCCGGTGTAAACGTACAAGGTACGGCCAATCAGCCGGGTAACGACAATGCGTCGATCAAGGTTCGCGGTCAAGGAACACTGAATGAATCTTCCCCATTGGTCATTATCGACGGCGTAGAAGCGGGTATCAACACTGTTAACCCACAGGATATCGAATCGATGACCGTATTAAAAGATGCCGCATCATCGGCAATTTATGGTTCACGTGCTGCAAATGGTGTTATCTTGATTACCACCAAACAAGGGAAAGCTGGTTCTATTAAGTTGGACTATAACGGGTATGTTTCATTCACATCACCAAGTATCCCCAGCTCTATGGACCCCGTTTCTGATTATGCCACTTATATGGAATTGATCAACGAAGGCTACCTCAATTCTAATTTGAAAGCTCAGTTCTCACAAGCTGTCATAGACGAATGGCGGGCAGATGGTGGACGAGATCCGTTAAAATATCCGAATACGAACTGGATTGACGAGACATTTACACCTTCGACTTCTCACAACCACGTCATCTCCATGAGTGGCGGTAGTGACAAAATCCGCTTCTATTCATCATTCGGTTATCAAAAGAATCCGGGGGTAATGGAAAATACCGGCTTCGAAAAATATAACGGACGTGTAAACATTTCAGCCGATGTAAAACCGTGGTTGAATTTAGGGGCACAAGTCAGCGGATATGTTTCAAACATGGAACCATCTGCCAAATATACGGCAAGTGACAAGAAAGACACATCTGTTGATGATGTGTTCACCTACGCATCAGCAACGACTCCCGGTATGGTATTCCGTGCACCGGACGGACGATACGGAGCTATGAATAATAGTGAAGACGACGCACAATCGGCGAATAACAACCCTTTGATCCGTTTGAACAGCAAAGCTGGTAATATCCGCAAAACCAATATGCGTTCTCGTTTCGTCGGAACGTTGAAACCGTTCGAAGGCTTTTCTGTTACAGCATCATATTCTTATGAGTTCGTGGATGAACAACGAAGCCGGAAACCTGTTTTCATCGACGGTTGGAACTTCCGTGATAACGTGATCACTTACTCCAACAGAGGAAAAACCAACATCATGAATTACGACGGTAAAACCGAACGCTTCTTCGGAGATGTTGTAGCACGCTACGAGAAACGTTTCATGAATGACCGCTTAGGTTTGAACGCAATGATCGGAGCCAGCCAGGAAATGTATCGCAGCAAGAACTTCTCTGCTACAAAATATGACATGATCGATTTAAGTTTGAACGTGATCGATGCTGCAATCGGTGATGCAACAGCTTCCGGTTCAAGCACCGAATGGGCTATGCGTTCTTTCTTCGGACGTATCAATCTGGATTGGGAAAACAAATACTTACTAGAAGTCAATCTTCGTGCAGACCAATCATCCCGCTTCCTTTCAAATAACCGTACAGGTTACTTCCCTTCTGCTTCCGTTGCATGGCGTATGGATCAGGAAGCCTTTATGGAAGATTGGGTGGAGAAAGGATTGAGCAACCTAAAGTTCCGTTTATCTTATGGTTCTTTGGGTAACAATTCCGTTGGGAACTACGACGCGATCGCAACTTACGCTAATAAACCAAGCTCCGGTTCTGCATTCAACTACACGTTGAACAACGCACTGATATTAGGTCTTGCACAAGCCAGACTGGCCAATCCGGATCTGACTTGGGAATCTACCTATATGACAAATGTCGGTTTCGATTTCGGTTTGGTCAATAATAAATTAACTGGTACTGTCGATTACTTCAATAAGAAAACAAAAGACATTTTGATCAACTTGCCTGCACCGGACGTACACGGAACAGCATCCATTCCTAAACAAAACAGTGCGACTGTTACAAACCAAGGTATCGAGATGACTCTCGGCTGGCAGGACCAAATTGGAGATTTCTCCTACGGTGTCAACGGCAACTTTACATTCGTAAAAAACAAAGTCAATAAGTTCAAGGGAACAGATAAAGGCGGTATCTCTTATGACGGGGCTAATATTATCTGGGAAGGTCATTCCATCAATTCTCAATATTTATTGCGTGCAGACCGCATAATCCAAACAGATGCTGATCTAGCACTTGTACAACAAATGATCGACAACGCACCGATTGACGAGAAGACAGGTAAAAAGGTGAATCCGTTTGCCGCATTCGGTACGCCTCAAAAAGGAGATTTACTGTACAAAGACATCAATGGAGACGGTATTATCGACATGGATGACCGCGAAATCGTCAGCGACGGCCCGAACCCGAAATTCCAATTCGGTTTGAACCTGAATGCCGCCTACAAAGGATTCGACTTTTCCGTTCTGTTCCAAGGACAGGCAGGTGTGAAAGTTTACTGGCAAAATGCATTGGCAAACACTTCAACCGTACGTTTCGGCTACCAGTTGAACAAAGATGTTGCAGAAGGAAGATGGGTTGAAGGCCGTACAGACGCTATCTACCCGCGCTTGTTACAATCCCAGAATCAGATCAACACTCAAATGAGTGATTTCTACTTGGAGAACAAAGCCTTCTTGAAGATTCGTAACATTCAATTAGGCTATTCATTGCCTAAATCTATTACGAAGAAGATGCAATTGGAAAGACTTCGTTTCTATGGCAGTTTGGAAAACTTCTTCACATTTACATCTTACAGAGGATTTGATCCTGAAATCAGCGGGCTGGCTTATCCGGCAATGAAATCAGCGGTTTTAGGTATTAATGTAACCTTTTAATTGAAAAAGCATTATGAATAAGTATAAATTATTTTTCACTTGTGCAGCATCACTTCTGTTAATGAGTAGCTGCTACGACTTGGACCGTTATCCGGAAGATCAGTTAAGTGCCGGAACATTCTTCCAGACACAAGAACATGCCGATCAGGCAATGATGGGAGTTTACAGCCAAATGACACACAACGATGTTTTCGGCCGTCAATTCGGTTTTGACTGTTTAGGTGGCGTAGGTGCCGGATATGACGCACCTTCGTATCCAAACATCGGCCGTGGTACTTATACCACTACGGAAGGAGCCGTCGGCGATAAGTTCAAACAACTGTATGAAGGCGTCACACGTGCTAATATTGTATTACAGAACGTCGACCAATGTGATATGTCCGACGAACTGAAAACCCGCTACAAATCGGAAGCCCGTTTTATGCGTGCCCTCTACTATTTCACCTTACTCGATTTTTGGGGTGGAGTTCCGATTTATGATGAGACAACTATCGTTGCGGAAGACTTCTCCAATATGTTGAAACCAAGAAGCTCGGCAGAAGAAGTCCGTACATTTATCATCAAAGACCTGGATGAAGCGATTGCTCATTTACCGGCAGATTGGGATGAATCAAATAAAGGACGTGCGACATCCGGAGCTGCAATGGCATTGAAAGGAAAAGTCCTTCTCTACAACAAACAATACCAAGAAGCAGCCACATGCTTTGAGAATGTTATCAACAGCGGTAAGTATGCTTTGTATTCAGATTATGAAAACCTATTCAAACCAGGTGGAGATGAAAGTTCAGAAATGATCTTTGCAATTCAAAATATCGGTGGTGTCGGTACTGATTTCGGTATGCCGATGACATTCTATATGGGAAGCCGTGCCTCTTATGGAAGTTGCTGGAACAATGTAATGGCAGCTACTGACTTCGTTGATTCTTACGAATGGAAAGACGGACGTGCTTTCGATTGGAATGAAGTTATTCCGGGATTCAATGAAAATGATGCAGTCAAGAAAGAAACATTCTATGCGACATTAAACGAAGGGTTAAACAAAGTGGCCACCTATCCCGCCGCAAAAGACAAGTTATTAGAAATGTACAACAAGCGTGACCCGCGTATGATGGCTTCCATCATTATGCCGTACACGACTTATAAAGGTTGGTATTCCAACGCTCCGATGGATACAGAATATGTTATCACAGAAAAATCCGGACAGACAAACGAAAAGAACGGTTTTATTCGTGTTAACGGAAACTACGAAATGTATTTGTGGCGTAAATTTGTAGCCGAATATGACATGAATGGTGCTATCAATAACCGCGAAGATACACCGATCAACTTCCCGCCGATCCGCTATGCCGATGTATTGTTAATGCTGGCTGAATGCTACAACCAGACAGACCAACAGACAAAAGCAGTCGACTTGATCAACCAAGTCCGTGCACGCGTCGACATGCCGGGACTTAATAGCGGTCCAAGTTATCTGCAGGCAACTACCAAAGAACAAGTATTCGAACGAATCAGACATGAGCGTGCAGTCGAACTGGCTGGCGAAGGGTTAAGTTTCAGTGATATGAAACGTTGGGGATTACTGGAAACTTTGGCCGGAGAAGTAAAAGGCTTTACCGGACAATTCTATTACAACCGTGTCGTTCAGTCTCGGGACTATTTATGGCCGATTCCAAATAATGAAATTCAGAAAAACCCAAGTCTGAAAGAAGATCAGAACCCAGGATGGTAATCACCTACCAATAAACAAATAAAAGGGCAGACTGCTATGTCTGTCCTTTTATTTGTTTATTGGTAGTTCATATGCTCCCATCAGAAAGAGGAACACCTTTCAATACTGACAACAATGTGAACATTGAATCTCATCTCCATCTTATCAAGACCAGGAAAAATGAATTGCAAAATATCATTACGTTCAATAAATCAATAAACATATGTATAAACAACTCAATCATTCCAACCACGAAGCGGCATATCTTTTAGGGAGTATTCTTCTTTTCTCCTTTCAGGGATGCAAAGAAAAGCCTGTTACCTCCCTGAATTTATCAAGTACTCCAAACGTAATTTATGTTTTTCCAGACCAAATGCGTAACCATGCGATGGGTTTCTGGAGAGAGGCGAGATTCCGGGATGCGGTGAATTTCGAGGGAGATCCGGTGCATACGCCTAATCTGGACCGGTTTGCGAAAGAATCTGTTGTGCTGACTTCGGCCATGAGCAACTGCCCGCTGAGCAGTCCGCACCGGGGAATATTGTTAACGGGGATGTATCCGGAACATAGCGGAGTACCTCTGAACTGTAATGCCAACCGCCCGATCAGTTCATTGCGCAAAGATGCGACCTGCATTAGCGACGTGTTCAGCCAAGCCGGATATAACTGTGCTTATATCGGGAAACTGCATGTCGACTGCCCGACTCCCAATGACCCGGAACGTCCCGGAAAATATGTGGAAGACCGTGTTCCGGCTTGGGATGCCTACACTCCGGCAGAACGCCGGCACGGTTTCGACTATTGGTATTCGTACGGGACCTATGACGTGCACAAGCATCCGCACTATTGGGATACCGAAGGCGTCAAACACGAGATAAACGAGTGGTCGCCCGCACATGAGGCGGATAAAGTAATCTCCTACTTACGGAATGAAGGAAACGTGCGGGACCCAAATAAACCGTTTTTTATGATGGTCAGTTTCAATCCGCCTCACAGTCCGTATGCCTCATTGGAAGATTGCATGGAAGAAGATTACAACTTATACAAAGACCTTCCGTTGGACAGCCTGCTGATTCGCCCGAATGCAAACCGGGAAATGAAAAAAGCACCATCCGTACGTTATTACTTTGCATCGGTGACAGGTGTCGACCGGGCTTTCGGACGAATACTGGACGAACTCGAAAAACAGGGATTGGACAAGAACACCCTCGTTATTTTCTCTTCCGATCATGGAGAAACCATGTGCAGCCAAAATACGGACGATCCCAAAAACTCACCTTATGCAGAAAGCATGAACGTCCCGTTCATAGTTCGTTTTCCTGGAAAAGTAATACCTCGGATCGACAGCGAACTATTGTTGTCTTCTCCTGATATCATGCCGACCATACTCGGACTGTGCGGTCTGGAAAAACAGATTCCGGCCACTGTGGAAGGGCGGAATTATGCGGGACGTTTTACAGGAGAGGATTCTTCCGTTCCTTTGCGTCAGGGAGCCTTGTACATCAAAAATATCGATGGGGAAAAGGATGCCGATGGAAAAGTCATTTCTTATTTTCCGGTGTCGAGAGGGATCAAAACACATCAATATACCATGTCACTCACAATCGACCGAAAGACAAAAGAACTCAAGGACATCCTTTTGTTTAATGACCTGGAAGATCCGTATCAGATGCAGAATCTCCCTTGGCAGGAGAATAAGGGAATCGTATCCGACTTATGCAAACAGGTGATCCCCTTACTGAAAGAAGCAGACGATCCGTGGTATAAAGAACAAATACTGAAAGAGCTGATCCCTTACGGGAAGGAATAAAAAAAGGGGAATGTCAAAAAAAAGAAATCTCTCTCTTGTCGGGGGATTAATTCCCGACAAGAGAGAGGAATTTTGGCACCTCCCTTAAAAATTCTAACTATTATTATTTCACCGTCCAGACCACCTTATCATTCACTGGATTCTTCTTTTGGGTGGAACGAGCCTCTATCGTATTCTCCCCATCCTGCAGAGCAACCCCTTTCCACTCGAATGTCGCATATTCATCCGGCTTCTGCCGGCCGAGGCTTTTTCCGTTTACAAACAATTCGACTTCTGGTTGATTAGAAAAGATCATGATGTCCGTAACAGCCAAGGAACGGTCGCGGTGGCGGCGGTTCGTGATGTAAACAAATGGTTCCTCGGTATTCCAGTTTGCCTTATAGAAATAGAAAGCATCTTTTTTCACCTTGCGGTCGAAAGTCACCAGCCCTTTGTCGTTGATACCGGGACGATCGCCTTCCACACGGTGAGCCGCACCGAAGTCAAACAGGTTCCAAATGAAAGAACCCCAGACGAACGGACGTTCCGCCAATGCTTTCCAGTTTCCGATATGATAATAAGTCTGGTAATTCTCCGGATGCCACCAACCGGAAGCAATCCCCCGTTTCACGGAATCCTGCTGATGGTAGATGCTCGCCCCTGCCCCATATTCGCTGATGGCAATCTTATACTCCGGATGTGCCTTATGATTGGCATCCAGCCATTTCCCCATATCGGAAGGAGAACCGCCATACCAACCGAAATACTGGTTCCAGGCTATCACATCAGTCACCTTATTTATATCATCATCGTAAGAAAGGAAGCTGGCAGATGTTGTCAGGCGAGTCGGGTCCTCCTGATGGGCCAGGTCGTTCAATTCCTCGATATACTCGGTCGGATTGTCTCCGATGGTCTTCAACTCATTGAACAACCCCCAGAAACAGATCGACGGATGATTATAATGCTGGCGAATCAATTCTTTCAACTGCTCTTTCCCGTTCTCCCGGAAAGAAGGCTGGTTGATGTAGCCCTGGTCCTGGTATCCGCCCGGCCCGATCTGCGGAATTTCAGCCCAGGTGACAATTCCGTATTTATCCATCAGGTCATAAAAGTAAGTCGCTTGCGGATAATGAGCCAGACGAACGGCATTAGCCCCCATCTCGACCATAATGGCCGCATCTTCATCGTGATGCATTTTATAAAGCGCATTTCCCCTTTCCGCCCGATCCTGGTGGCGGCATACTCCTTTCAGTTTCAGATGTTCCCCATTCAGAAAGAAACCTTTCTCGGCATC
>NZ_MNQY01000097.1:0-23566 GCF_001915675.1 Parabacteroides sp. merdae-related_45_40
TTCCGAACAGAGAAGTTAAGCCCAACCACGTCGATGGTACTGCGTAAAAGTGGGAGAGTAGATAGCCGCCGTTTTTTAGGAGTGAGAGCGAAAGTTCTCTAAGAGGAGGAGTCAGTCGTAAGCCTGACTCCTTTTTCTGTTTTATATGTTGAAGGATTCTTTCCGGAGGACTGTTTGGTATTGGGTAACATAATTGGGGATTTTTTTAGGAAGAATGTGGAATAATTCTACATATATGGATTGTGATTTAGGTAACAAGCTATTTTGTATAGAAGGTATTATCTTATAAATAAGCTGTATAATGTTTTTTAGCATCTTGATTGAAACAGTGGTACGATTATTTCATGTCTTAATTTAGAGATAGATATATATAGCAAGTTTAAATGTCAATTATAGATATTAGAAGATGGTAGGAGAAAGATTGGTTAAAGGGGCTGTGTTTTTAGCCTTGATAGTGTTAGCAACAGGATGCCGACATAAGGATGAACCTTTGAAGCCTCTCGTGATTGTTGATAAACCGGCAAAGGAAGATGTACAGATCTTTGGTGAATATGTCGGACGCATTCGGGCAGCTCGGTTCGTGGAGATACATGCCCGCGTTGAGGGTTATCTGGAAAAGATGTTGTTTGTGGAAGGAAAGGAAGTTAAGCAGAATGAACCTCTTTTCATTATTAATTCGGCTCTTTATAAGGCAAAGGTAGAGAAAGCTAAAGCACAGCTGAAAAAGAACGAAGCACAAGCTGCAAAAGCTAAACGCGATGTAGAACGTTTGCAGCCTTTGTACGAGCAGCATGCTGCCAGCCAATTGGATTTGGACAATGCATTAGCATCGTTAGGAGATGCAGAGGCGGATATTGCCATGAGTAAAGCCGATCTGGATCAGGCCCAACTTGAATTGAGTTATACGACTGTAACCTCTCCGCTGGCCGGATATATCAGCGAACGTTTTGTGGATGTTGGCGCCTTGGTCGGTCCTGGTGTAAACTCTAAATTGGCAGCTGTAGTAAAGAGTGATACTGTTTTAGTAGACTTTAAAATGACTGCATTAGATTATCTGCGTGCCGAACGTCGTAATATTAAATTCGGAGAGCAGGACACATCCCGCTCCTGGCAACCGACCGTAACAGTTACCTTAGCCGATGATTCCGAATATCCTGTTAAAGGGATAGTGGATTTTGCCGATCCGATTGTTGATCCGCAGACTGGAACATTCGGGGTGCGTGCTGAACTTTCCAATCCGAACCAGAAACTTCTCCCAGGGCAGTTCACAAAAGTGAAACTCTTGTTGGATGTCCGTGAACGTGCGATTGTTGTTCCCCGTAAGGCTATTTCCATAGAGAAAGGAGGAGCTTTCATTTATGTAGTCCGCCGGGATAATGTAGCAGAAAAGCGTTTTGTGCAGACTGGGCCGGAAATCGGAAATAACATTGTTATAGAACGTGGATTGGGTGAAAATGAACAAGTCGTAATAGAAGGCTATCATAAGTTAGTTCCCGGAATGTTGGTACAGCCGATACAGGCGGGTGACGATAAAGCGATTGAAGCATTAAGGGCAGAGGAGGAAGAGGAATGAAACCGGGATTTTTTATAGATCGTCCCGTTTTCTCGACAGTGCTTTCTTTGGTAATTGTTATTGTCGGGATTATCGGGTTGGTGATGTTGCCGGTGGACCAGTATCCGCAGATCACTCCACCGGTTGTTAAAATTAGCGCCTCGTATCCAGGTGCAAGTGCCATGACAGTATCGCAGGCTGTTGCGACTCCTATCGAACAGGAGTTGAACGGTACGCCGGGTATGATCTATATGCAAAGCAGTAGCTCTAATTCGGGAGGTCTGACTATCACTGTAACATTCGATGTGAATGCGAATCCAGACCTTTCGGCAGTAGAGATCCAGAACCGTGTGAAACTGGCGGAGTCTCGTTTGCCAGCAGACGTTGTGCAGAACGGTATCACGGTAGAAAAACAATCAGCCAGTCAGTTGATGACATTGAGTCTACTTTCGGATGATCCTCGTTTTGACGAAATCTATTTGAGTAATTTTGCGACTATTAACGTGTTGGATGTATTGCGTCGTATTCCCGGTGTAGGCCGTGTTTCGAATGTCGGTAGCCGTTATTACGGTATGCAAATCTGGGTTTATCCGGATCGTTTGGCGAATATGGGGTTGACAGTAAAGGACTTGCAAAATGCCCTGAAAGAGCAAAATAGCGAGTCTGCAGCCGGTGAGTTGGGAAAACAACCAGTATTGGATGTCGATATCACTTTGCCTGTTACTGCCAGAGGACGTTTGTCTACGGTAAAGGAGTTCGAAGATATTGTAGTCCGTGCCAACCCAGACGGCTCTATTGTCCGTATTCGTGATGTGGCAAGAGTTTCACTTGAAGCCTCTTCTTATTCGACGGAAAGTGGACTGAATGGAAAAAATGCGGCTATACTTGCTATCTATATGTTGCCGGGAGCCAATGCACTGGAAGTAGCTACGAATGTAAAGGAGGCGATGAAAGAAATCAGCCAGAATTTTCCAGAAGGGTTGGAATATAAGTTTCCTTTCGATGCAACCGAATATATATCGCAGTCTATCCACGAGGTATATAAAACCTTATTTGAAGCTCTGTTCTTGGTCGTATTGGTGGTATTCCTATCTTTGCAGAACTGGCGTGCGGCCTTGATCCCGACAATTGCTGTTCCTATCTCTTTGATCGGAACATTCGGTTTTATGCTGATCATGGGGTTCTCACTCAATATGTTGACTTTGTTAGGTTTGATTCTAGCAATCGGTATTGTAGTGGATGATGCTATTGTTGTGGTGGAAAACGTGGAACGTTTGATGCATGAAGAGCATCTGACGGCACGCGAGGCTACTCATAAAGCCATGCACGAATTGTCGGGAGCCTTAATCGCTACCTCTATGGTGTTGGCGGCCGTGTTTGTTCCTGTTAGTTTTTTGAGCGGAATTACTGGAGCTTTGTACCGTCAGTTCTCCATTACGATCGTAGTTTCCGTACTGTTATCCACAGTCGTGGCATTGACGTTGAGCCCTGCCATGTGTGCGATTATTCTACGTCCGAACAGGAAGAAAAAAAATATTGTTTTCCGTAAAATCAATATTTGGTTGGCCAAAGGAAATAATAAATACGGCCATTTACTGGAAAAAGCGATTCGGAATCCAAGGCGCATCCTGGCCGGTTTCGGAATGGTAATCGTGTTCATCTTTGTGTTGAATCGGGTAATCCCGACCAGCTTTATTCCTGAAGAAGACCAAGGGTTCTTTACTGTCGAACTGGTGATGCCCGAAGGGGCGACTTTGGAACGTACGCGTAAAATTACAGATCGAGCCATCGCTTTCATTGAAAGTCTGCCGGCTGTCGCATATGTGCAAAATGTGACCGGTAGCAGCGCACGTGTCGGAACTTCGCAGAGCCGTTCTACCCTGACCGTTATTCTGAAGCCTTGGGAGGAACGCAAATCTTCCAACATGGGAGTGGAAGATGTAATGGAACAATGCCGTAAAGAGTTCTTATATTATCCGGAGATATTGGCCTATCTGAACCGTCCTCCTGTAATTCCAGGATTAGGAGAGAGCGGAGGTTTGGAAATGCAACTTGAGGCCCGTGGTGATGCCAGTTGGGAAAACTTAGTGGCGGCTACCGACACTTTTATGCTCTATGCATCACAAGCGCCGGAACTGACAGGTGTGTCCTCTGCCTTGCAGTCGGAGATTCCGCAGCTCTACTTCAATGTAGACCGCGACCGCGCGAAGTTTCTCGGTATCCCGTTGACGGATATCTTCTCAACTATGAAAGCTTATTTAGGTTCCGTCTACGTGAACGATTTCAACATGTTCAACCGTATATATAAGGTATATATTCAGGCGGAGGCACCATATCGTGCAACGCGTGATAATCTTGGCCTGTTTTTTGTCCGTGCACAGAACGGTTCGATGGTTCCATTAACAGCCTTAGGAACGACCAGCTATACAACAGGACCGGGAACGATCAAACGTTTTAATATGTTTACGACTGCTGCTATTAGTGCTGTTGCCGCTCCTGGATATAGTTCTGGCGAAGCAATGGCCGCCATGCAGCGGATTGCCCGCGAGCATCTGCCTGAGAATATCGGGCTGGAATGGAGCGGACTTTCTTATCAGGAAAAAAAGGCCGGTGGACAGACTGGATTCGTGTTGGCGCTGGTATTTCTTTTCGTCTTCCTTTTTCTAGCTGCCCAATATGAAAGCTGGATCGTACCGATCGCAGTACTGCTTTCATTGCCGGTTGCAGCATTGGGAGCTTACCTTGGAATATGGGTGACGGGCCTGCACAACGACATTTATTTCCAGATCGGCTTGGTGACGTTGATTGGTTTGGCAGCAAAGAATGCGATCTTGATCGTCGAGTTTGCCAAAATACAGGTCGATTCCGGAGTTGAGGTTGTCAAGGCTGCCCTTCATGCCGCCCGAATGCGTTTTCGTCCGATCCTGATGACCTCATTGGCATTTGTTCTGGGTATGCTTCCGATGGTATTGGCAAGCGGACCGGGTTCTGCTTCACGCCACAGTATCGGTACCGGTGTGTTTTTCGGGATGCTAGTTGCTATCACAGTCGGGATCGTTTTGGTTCCTTTCTTCTTTGTCTTGATTTACAAGATAAAAGGTAAAGTCAGAATGGAACGTATTCTTCATCGAACAATAAGCAAATAATTACAATGAAACGAAATATCTATATATTCATAGTCCTGTCCCTTGCGTTGGCTCTTCCTTCCTGCAAGATCGGCAAGAAGTACGCTCGTCCGGAACTGGATCTTCCGGAAGAGATTGTGGCAGGAGCGGATACAGCTTCGATAGACAGCATCTCTTGGCAGAGCCTGTATGTCGATACGACTTTGCAACGTCTGATTACCATCGCTCTCGATAATAATAAAGACATGAAGATCGCTGTTGCGAAGGTTAAGGAGATGATTGCTTCGAAACGGATCACCTTTGCCGATCAGTTCCCGGAAATAGGAGCCCGGATTTATGGACAGAAAGAACGCTTGAATTACGGAGGTGATAACCCAAAACCTGATCCTGAATACGGAGCCAAACTGGCTCTCTCGTGGGAATTGGACCTGTGGGGGAATCTTCGTTGGGCAAACGAAGCGGGAATTGCTGCCTATCTGCAATCGGTGGAAGCACGTCACGCCTTGCAGATGACATTGGTAGCGGAAGTGGCTGCTGCTTATTATGAACTTTGTGCACTCGATCAGGAACAAGATATCGTACGCCATACATTGGCTGCCCGTCGCGAAGGCGTCCGCTTAGCCAAACTGCGCTTCGAAGGTGGTCTGACTTCCGAGACGTCCTATAGCCAGGCACAGGTGGAACTGGCACGTACGGAGACCTTGCTTCCTTCACTTGAACAGAAGATCAAAATAAAGGAGAATGACCTTGCTTTCCTGCTTGGACAGTATTCGGGGGATATCCCGCGTGGATTGCCTTTACGTGAACAGCATTTGCTGGAGACATTGCCGGTCGGTTTGCCTTCTTCCTTGCTAGAACGACGTCCGGACATGCGGCAAGCCGAGCAGAAACTGCGTGAAGCGAATGCTAGGGTAGGAGTGGCTCAAACCGATCTTTTTCCAAAGATCAGCTTGACTGGTAATTTGGGTTTTGAAAACGAAGAACTGACGAATTTCATTAAGAGTCCTGCTTGGTTCCTTGCTGGCGATTTGCTGCAACCGTTGTTTGCTATGGGTAAGAACAAAGCGAAGCTGAAGGCGGCCCGTGCTCGCTATGAGCAGGAAGTATATAATTACCAGAAGAGCGTGCTCAGTGTTTTTAAGGAAGTCAACAATGCAATTGTCACGATCCGCAAGGCAAAGGAGGTTCGCATGTCATACGAGAAATTGCTCAATGCTGCTGATACTTACCTTCAGCTGGCACAATTGCAGTATATCAACGGTGTCACCAGCTATATGGACGTTCTTGATGCCCAGCGTGGTTTGCTTGACGCCCAACTCAGTCTGAACAAGGCGATGCTTGACGAACTGCTGTCAACGGTCTATCTTTACAAAGCGTTAGGAGGAGGCTGGGAATAAAGCCGGCTTATTTCTGAAAGCCCCTTTTCCTTTGATCAATCAGAGGAAAAGGGGCTTTTTTTGTACCGAAAATCTCATTATCTTTGTTTTCTCTTTCGCAATCAATAAAGTAAAATATAAATGGAAAGTTTCGCAACATTAATAAAGAGCAGAAAAAGTACCCGTAAATTCACGGATCAGTTACTGAATCCGGAGCAGGTGGAAATGATATTGAAAGCCGCTTTGATGGCACCGGCTTCCAAACGGAAAAATCCCTGGCAGTTTGTTGTCGTGGAGGATAAGGAAATGTTGGCCAAGTTGTCAGTATGCAAACCGGCAGGTGCTGCGTTCCTGAAAGATTGCGCGTTGGCTGTTGTTGTACTGGCGAATGTAATGGAAAGCGATGTTTGGGTAGAAGATGCTTCGATTGCCTCCATCTATATGCAATTGCAGGCTGAAGATTTGGGACTGGGCAGTTGTTGGTGCCAAATACGCAACCGGCAGATGGAAGACGATACGGACGCCGCGCAGTATGTGCGAGGACTTCTCGATGTACCTTACCAACTGGACGTTTTGTCCATCATCGGTATCGGATATAAGGATCAGGAACGTAAGCCGTTTGACGAATCGCATCTGCAATGGGAAAAGATACATCTCGGAACTTTCCGTATGCCAATTGAAAACGAACAGGGGAAAGTATGAAAATCATTTTTTTAGGCTCTGGCAACTTGGCGACGCGCTTGTCGCTCGAAATGCATCGCAAAGGGATGCAGATCGGGCAGGTGTATAGCCATACGCCGGAAAATGCACAGCAGCTGGCTGCTCTGTTGGGCTGTCCCTGGACAACTGATCCCGAAACTGTCGATACGGATGCTGACCTGTATGTCTTTTCTTTAAAAGATACGGTTTTGGCGGATGTGATTGCTCGTGTCAGGCCGAATGAGGGCTTGTGGGTGCATACGGCAGGCAGTATGCCGATGGATGTTTTCAACGGCCATACGGCCAATTATGGAGTCCTGTATCCGATGCAGACGTTTAGTAAAACACGGGAGGTAGATTTCAACGTGATCCCTTTTTTTCTTGAAGCTAATACGTCTGAAAATGCTGGCAAATTGCAACATTTGGCGGAGAAACTTTCGGGAAATATCCGTTTCCTGTCGTCCGACAAACGTAAAAGTTTACACCTGGCAGCTGTTTTTGCCTGTAATTTTACCAACCATATTTATGCGTTGGCTGTTAAATTATTAGAAGAACAGGATATACCGGCTGATGTCTTGTTGCCACTTATCGACGAGACGGCAGCCAAGATACATACGATGCCGCCGAGGGTGGCACAGACTGGTCCGGCTATCCGATATGATGAGAATGTGATTAATAAACATTTGGCTATGTTGGGGGATTCCGATATGCGGTCGATCTACCGGCTGATCAGTCAAAGCATACATAAGGAGGCACAACATGAGTAGTATCAATTATGATCTGAGTAAGATAAAGGCTTTTGTCTTTGATGTAGACGGTGTTTTGTCCTGTGATGTAATCCCGTTGCATCCGAATGGCGACCCTATGCGTACCGTTAATATAAAAGATGGCTATGCCTTGCAGCTCGCTGTCAAGAAAGGCTATCACGTAGCCATCATTACCGGAGGCTATACGGAAGCGGTACAGATCCGCTTTTCGCGTCTCGGCATTACTCATATATATATGAAGAGTGCAGTAAAAGTCCACGATTACCGGGATTTTCTGGAAAAGACTGGTCTGCAGCCTGAAGAGGTTATGTATGCCGGGGACGATATTCCTGACTACGAAGTGATGACAATGGTCGGCCTGCCGGTAGCACCCGCTGATGCGGCTCCTGAGATCAAGCGTATCGCCAAATATATCTCCCACAAGAATGGGGGGGCTGGCGTTGCCCGCGATGTAATCGAACAAGTCATGAGAGCTCAAGGCCACTGGATGGGTGACGAGGCTTTCGGCTGGTAGAACTAAACTGATAAAATAGGATAATGAAAAGCATACTCCCTAACTTGAGTCAATATAAAATCGTATTAGGTTCCAATTCTCCCCGGAGACGCGAATTGCTGGCGGGATTGGATATTGACTTTGAAGTACAGACGATCCCGGATATAGATGAATCCTTTCCCAAAACGTTGCGGTCGGACGAGGTTCCGGTCTATATCGCTAGGAAAAAGGCGGAAGCCTACATCTCTTCCATGTCGGCAGACGAATTGTTGATCACTGCCGATACGATTGTGTGGACTTTCAGTGAAATTTTAGGAAAACCGAAAGATCGCGAAGATGCTATCGCCATGCTTCGGAAACTGTCCGGGCATGTACATGAGGTGATTACCGGTGTTTGTATTACGACAAAAGAAAAAACGGTTTCTTTTTCCGCTTCATCGACCGTCTGCTTTGCCAGGCTGGATGATGACGAGATCGTCTACTATGTCGATAAATATCGTCCGTTTGATAAAGCCGGTAGCTATGGCATACAGGAATGGATCGGGTACGTGGCAGTCGAAGCCATCAATGGCAGTTTTTATAACGTGATGGGGTTACCGGTCAGGCTGCTTTATCAAGAGTTGAAGAAGTTCTGAAGATTGGACAAAATTCTATGTTTTAAGATGATTTATTGAAGGTAAGGCGAATAGGAAGTCTGTATTTTTGTGGTATTAACTTTTAAATATCATGAAAAAGATCTATTATTTGCTTGTATGTCTGTTTTTCCTGCAATCCGCTTTTGCTGCAGGGGAGAAACAGTCATTCGATGTTTGTTTACAGAATGGGCTGAACATGAATGTGGAAGTTTGTACGGATGGGATATTCCGGATTCGGGTTACTCCTCGTTCAACCTTTTCTGAGTCGTTGATGCAACGTTACGGAATTATTAAGACGGATTGGGACCCGGTTCCGGTTTCCCCGAAAGACAATAAACAGCAGTTTGAAGTATCGACCGGCGCTTATCGACTGAAAGTTGATAAAAAGACCGGTGCTATATCTGTTTCTGACCGGAAAGGGCGGGTGATTATCGAGAAAGTAGTCTTTCTTACTTCTGCCGATCCGTTGTGCATTGAGCTGGGAGAAGTGATCAATGCCAAATACAAGGACATGAAAGTCCCCAACAATGGAACGATCATCGGTGACGACAAAAATCCGGGAAACATGAAAGACCAGGCGGAAACCGGCGATTACAAGAACACCAGTATCCTTTCGATCTCGCTGAAAGACGGTGAACGTTTCTATGGTGGTGGCAGTACCAGTCGCGACCATATTCAACATCGGGGCGAACTGTTGCGTATGTGGACTACTTACCAGCATACCGAGATTCCGATGCCTTTTATGATCAGTTCCGAAAATTGGGGTATTTTCAACAACACGACACGGAAAAATTTCTTTGATATCGGCAACTACCAGTCGGATGTTTTCTCAATCTATAATACGACGGACGAGGTGGATTTCTATTTGATGTTCGGTAATTCGATGCCCGATGTGATCAACTATTATACGGCTATTACCGGTCGGCCTTACTTGTTGCCGAAATATGCATACGGATTGTGTTTCGGTCCGAATATGCTGGAAGACCAATTCGATATTTTGAATGATGCTGTACGTTTCCGTGAGATGGGTGTCCCTTGCGACTTATTCTGGCTCGAACCGCAATGGATGGAGAAACGTTATGATTTCTCGACTAAAAAGAAATGGAACTATCAGAAGTTTTCGGCTGAAGCTTATTGGGATTCTACTCGCTATCCGAAGAAAGAAAACCATCGGCTGCTTATCGGCCGTCTGCATGGGATGGGGTATCACATGGGGCTTTGGCTCTGTATCGAGTATGATCTGAGCGTTCCGGAGGAGGATGCGTTGGCGAAGGCGATGGGGAAGCCTCTTTCCGGGCAGGAGCACTGGATGGATCATTTGAAGAACTTTGTGGATAATGGTGTAGACGGTTTCAAGATGGACCCGGCACGTACGATAGACGAACATCCGAATTTCAAGTATTATAACGGACACACCGATAAAGAGATGCATAACTTGAACCAGATTCTTTTGCCGAAGCAGATGTATAAGATGATGCGTGAACACACTGGACTCCGTTCTTGGCATCATTATACTGCCGGGTGGTCGGGAACGCAGCATTGGAGCGCTTCCACCAGCGGTGATAACGGGGGAGGGCGTACGGCTCTGTTCGACCAGTTGAACTTGGGTATGAGCGGTTTTCTCAATACTTCTTGCGACGTGATGAATGTCAATAAGGACGAGGAACTGCAGAGTCTTCATTTCGGCCTCTTCTTGCCATGGGTGCAGATCAATAGTTGGTATTCGTTGCATCAACCATTCTATTTCCCAGAGAAAGAAAAGAAAATGTACCGGGATTATGTGAAGTTGCGTTATGCGTTGATGCCCTATATTTATTCGGCAGCATTGGAAGGGGCACAGACCGGTATGCCGATTGTACGCTCCATGCCTTTGATGTTTCCTGATGACCGTAAGACGGATGATATGGTCTATCAGTATATGTTTGGCCAAAGTTTTCTGGTCGGTATCTTCAGTGATTCGATCTACTTGCCGAAAGGGAACTGGTTTGACTTTTGGACAGGTGAAAAATTGGCTGGCGGTAGGGAAATCAAGCATGCAATACCTGATAACCGTGCAGGGTTGCTGTTCGTACGTGAAGGGGCGATCATACCGTTCCAAAAAGATATGCAATTCATTGGGGAGGAACCGTTGGATACTTTGATGGTGAAAGTATTTCCCAAAGATGTCTCTTCCTATACGATGTATGAAGATGATGGTAAAACATATGATTATGAAAATGGAGCGATTGCTACAACCCGTTTTGAATGTAAGCAGAGCGAGCGGATAGTAGAGTTTACTGTTTTCCCAGTGGAAGGATCGTATAACGGCATGTGCAAAGCACGGACATACGAATTGGAGATCGACGCTCCGCAGCGCCCGTCGGAAGTGCTAGTAAACAATGTTCCGATAATGGATTGGCAGTATGGCGACGATCACAAGGTACGTTTCAGTTTGCATCAGGAAAATAACGAGTTGATAAAAGCTATGCTTCGTTAGTTCAGTTCGCTTCGCTTTTCATTTTGATAATATTCGATTATGTATAGGGTTTTAGCTAAAGATGGACAGATAGGGAGTATGACAGGACGATTCGGATTCCATTCCGGATCGTCTGTTATCATTTCGGAAAGCGGACCGGCATGCATGAGTATGAGTCGTGTCGATGTGATGGCTATAGCAATAAATGATTTTTCGGCAGGCAGTAATACAAAATGTCCTTCGTCCACATCGGCAACCGGCGTCTGGTTTTGATTATAGATGACCAGTTTTCCGGAAGAGACAAACAATAAGACATTGCCGGTGTCATCCGTATTACATAAAATTTCGCCCGCTTTTCCTATTTTACATTCAAACTGGTTCAGGACGTTTCTTGTCATATTTAATCAATCAGGAATTATCCGAACTTATCATTGTTTCCGTTTAGGCAGATACTGAAGCATCCCTTTTGAGTATTCAATCTGATGCTTCCCATTTTCGTCAGCGTATATCACATAGTATTCGATCTCAGGTAAGGAATCTGCCATTTGCCGGGCTTTTTCCAAGCCCATTGCCATAAATGCAGTGGCGTAAGCATCGGCAGTCATACAGTCATTAGCAACGATTGTTGCGCTCAACACGCTTTGTTCGGCTGGATAACCGGTACGTGGATCGATTGTATGGGCATATTTTTTACCGTCTTTGATATAAAAGTTGCGATAATTGCCTGAAGTGGCAATCGCGCCTTTTTTACATAGTTGGACGATTTCGTCATAATTATTTTTGATGCCGTCCGGATCGTCTTCCGGGAGATTTATACCGGTACGCCAGCATACGCCATTCTGATTGACACCCTTTACTACCACTTCGCCTCCAATCAAAATCATATAGTTTTCCACTCCTTCTTTTTCAAGCAGGCGGGCGATCACGTCACAGGAATATCCTTTGGCTATGGCGGAGCAGTTCAATAGCAGACGGGGATCGTCTTTCACGACCTTTTTGCCTTCCAGATGTACTTTTCGGTAGCCTACAAAAGTTTTGAGGCTGTCGATCATAGCAGGTGTCACACTGTCCTTTTTATTGAAACCGAACCCCCAAAGATTAACCAGAGGGGCACAGGTGATATCGAAAACACCATCTGAATTGCGGGAAACTTCCATCGACTTGTTAAATACCTCCGTGAACCATTCGTCTACTTCCACCGCTTCGTTATTATTCACTTTTGCGATGATCGAATTTGGGTTGAAGGGATTCAAGGACAGGTTGAACTTTTGCAACTCGGCATCGATTTTATCTGTTAAAATATGGGGCGCTTCATATTTGATCGTATATAGGGTATGAAACACGGTACCACTTTCTTCGTAATATTGTTTTTTGTCTTTACACGAGACAAAGAACAGAATTCCTAAAATAACTGATAAATAAATTTTCTTATGCATTTTTCTATTGTTTAGTCGGTTGCAAAGATAGTGTAAATCTTTGAGTACTACTTTATCTGTATAAAATAGCAAAATAATATACTTCCTCGAATCTCTTGTTTTTGGGTAGAGAAGTCAGATACAGTTGTTTCGGATTTTGTTCTTTAATGCACATCCCGGACATCCTTGACAAGGATTGTCTGTTCCGGTGGGATGTGTAAAGAACTTATATATTTTCTTTCCGATATAGAAAATAACGATAAGGCCGATGATGAAAACTGCTATTTCCTGCCACATAAAGAAGGTGTATTAATTAAACAGGTTCATAAAGAAGTGCCCTGTCTGATAGACTACACATGAGACGAACCACGCAAGTACGCAAGTATAAACAATTACAAATATACCCCATTTCCAGGAGCCGGATTCGTGGACAATGGCCGATATTGTAGCGATACAAGGGAAATAGATCAGGACAAAGAGCATGAAACTCAGTGCGACCAAAGGTGTAAAGACCAATTCTCCCTCGGCATTTTTATCCTGTTTTAATCGTTCGGTCAAGACCTGGCTATCATCCGACTCTCCTGTATATAAGACACTCAGTGTGCTGACGACGACTTCTTTGGCGGCCATACCGGTCAATAGGCTGACACTCATCTTCCAGTCGAAACCCAGTGGATGGAGTATCGGTTGTATGGCTTGGCCGATACGACCGATGTAGGATTTCTGCTGATGGTCCATCGATTTCAGGCGTTCTAGTTCAGCGATGGTTTCCGCTTTGTCTTCCGGGTTCGTGTCGGACTGTTCCACTTCGGCAATCTGCTTCTCAAAAACATCTCCGTTTTCCGAATGACGAGGAAAATATCCCAAGAACCAGATGATGATAGAAGCGATCAAGATGACCCCCCCCATCTTGTGCAGATATTGCTTGGCTTTTTCCCACATATGAATCATAATTGATTTACCTGTCGGCATGCGGTAAGGAGGAAGTTCCATCACGAAAGGTACATCTTCGTCCTTAAAAAGGAAGCGCTTGAACAGACGTGCCATTAAGACGGCAAGCAGAATACCCGAAGCATAGAGGATCAGCATGACCGTTCCGGCCGTCTGGGGGAAGAAAGCACCTGTCAGCAGGACATACACCGGAAGGCGGGCACTACAGCTCATTAACGGGTTTACCAGCATGGTGATCATCCGGCTGTTACGGCTTTCGATCGTACGAGATGCCATGATAGCCGGCACGTTGCACCCGAAGCCCATCACAAGCGGGATAAACGATTTGCCGTGTAGCCCCATCTTATGCATGATCTTGTCCATGATGAAAGCGGCGCGCGCCATGTAGCCGGAATCTTCCATAAAAGAAATGAAGGCATACAGTATCAATATGTTGGGCAGGAATACGATAACGCCTCCCACGCCTCCTATAATGCCATCGACCAGTAAATCCTTCAACGGGCCTTCGCTCATGTTTCCACGTACAAACTCTCCGATCCAGCCAACAAACGATTCGATCCATTCCATCGGGTATTCTCCCAAGCGGAAAGTGGCTTCGAACATGATCCACATGAAAAGGATGAAGATCGGGAACCCCAACACTTTATGGGTTACGAACAGATCGATGATTTGGGTGCTTGTCGCTTCTTTTATTTTGTTTTGCTCGTAGGTCTCACGCAGTGCACCGGAAATAAAACCGTAGCGGGCATTGGTGAAGGCTGTCTCACAATCTTCTTTCAGAAGGGTTTCGATTTGAGCGACATTGCGGTCGCGTTCGTGGATGACTGTTTCGGAACCAGGCATTGACTTGACGAATGATTCCACTTCCGGATCGCCTTCTAGCAACTTGATGGCAAGGTAGCGCTTGGAAAGACTTTTGGATACATTTCCGTTCAGTTTCAAAGCATGCCTTACTGGATAAATGGCCTTTTCCAATACATCACCATAATTGATATGGATATGGCGGAGTACGGGATCTTCTTCTTCGTAGACCTTTATGACGCGGTTGAAAAGTTCTTCGATACCGAAGCCGGTCTTACTGATGGTCGGAACAATCGGCGTACCGATCATCCTTGAGAGAGAGTTATGGTCGAACTTATTTCCGTGTCGTTCCAGTTCGTCGTACATGTTGAGGGCGATAACCATACGTACGTCCATATCGATCAGTTGGCAGGTCAGATACAGATTGCGTTCCAAGTTGGATGCATCGACTACATTGATTACGATGTCTGGCTGTTCTTCATTCAGATGCTTGCGAACATAGAGTTCTTCAGGGGTGTAAGCCGATAGGGAATAGGTCCCCGGCAAGTCTACGATTTTGAAGGTATAGCCATTCTGATGGAATGTCCCGGCTTTGGCGTCGACTGTCACGCCGCTGTAGTTACCGACATGCTCGTGTGCACCGGATGCGAAATTGAATAAAGATGTTTTACCGCAATTGGGATTTCCGACTAATGCGACATTGATGGTTTTACCTTTGTGCATGGCCATAGCCTGTAAACTCTTGCCAGATGTTTGGATATAAGAATCCACCGGGCGGTTTTCCGGTTTTCCGGTACTGGCTTCTATGAATTCAGCCACACTGACGACTTCTATCATTTGCGCATCGTTTCGTCTTAATGAAACGTCGTAACCCATTACACGGTAGTGTATAGGATCTTTAAGCGGTGCGTTCTGGATGACATCAACCTCTTTTCCTCTGATAAACCCCATTTCGATAATGCGCTTGCGGAATGCTCCGCGTCCCATTACCTTTACTATAACCCCTTTTTCGCCTGTACGAAGTTCTGATAGTCTCATCTTTTTAAAATCTTGCGCAAAGGTAGCATGAAATGGTAATATGGTCAATACCGTATTGTAGGTATTTTTTTGTTAGTTTTGTCTCCGTAAAGGCTTTAAAATATGACTATGTGGAACAATGTTATATTATGTTTGGGGTCCAATACGGATTGCGAGGCGAATCTAAAGTCGGCGGCCAGTCTGTTGCGTGCTTATTTCGGATCGATCCGGTTCTCTGAAGCGATTTATACGGAGCCGATAGGTTTATCCGATTCCGGCTTATTCTTGAACCAAGTGGCTGTTGCCGGTACGAATGCTTCGCTGGAAGAGGTGAGGCGGGCTGTGAAGGCGATGGAAAAACGATTGGGACGCATGTCGGACAGTAAGCAGAAAGGGAAGATTCCGATCGATATAGACCTGCTTTTATGGAATGGAACAATCCTGAAACCTGCCGATTGGGAAAAGGAGTATGTGCAACTACTCTTCCGGTCTGTTGCGGATTAGGAGACATAACCCATAGCTTTACGATGGCTAATGCATAGCTTTAAGCGTCGTAACCCATAGCTTTGGTTATTGTAACTTATCGTCCTTTGTTATCGCTCTGTAGGTGCAGGGTTATAAACGGGGCAAATAGGAAACCAGCTTTTCCGCTGATCCTGATCAGACCGTTGATACCTAAGCAAATGAATGTGGAGATCGGGTTGGAGCGATCCGTGTTGTAGAAACCTTTTCCTATCCGGACTTGATAACCGAAAGGTTTTGCCAGCGAGCGATATGTTTCGATGGGTAAGATGCGTTCTGTCCAATTCCCGTTTCGTGGATCGCAGGTGTTGAAAGCATCTTTCAATAGAGGATAGGAACCGGTCTTGACAGCCTTGTGGATATGTGGGAAGGTAAGTCCGCGCGTCTTTCGTGCAGCTTCTTTCGCTTCGGCAGGGGAAAGGGCCGGAAAGTGCAGTTGGATATAATGCAGACGTAAAGCATAATATTCCTTTTCCCAAATGGTCATAAGCCGATGCAGCCTTCTTTTCACATACGGGTTAAAAGGTGTAGAGGCCGTTGTAAACAACATTTGCATCTTGTTGTCGATGGCAACCAAATTGGCGAAAAAAGCCGACAGGTCGTAAACATGTTCGATCAGGTCGGTCGCGATCAGCAATTGTGGCTTGACTTTATTTGCCGAGCACCAATCTGCTAAGGTGTCTGAGTCTCCATGAAGAATAATGTCAGGTCCTGTATTGACCAGCTCTTTCAAGATGCGGATCGTATCGACGGAATCCGGATTGAGGTCGATGTAGATGACTCGGCCGATTCCGGCTTGTTTAGCAAGTATACTCAGGAAGCCGCTTCCGCCACCATAGTCGATAAGTGTTATCTCCTCCGGTGAGCTACCGATAGATTCCAGTCCTTTAAGGAGACAGTCCGCATAGATTTTCATGTAATAGGATAAAACTGGTTTCAGCCGGGCAATATAACGTTTGTTATATTTACTGATAGGCAATCGTTCGTAATCGATAGCCTTTAGTTGGCTAATCAACGCTTGTGCTGCTTGTCGGATATCATACTTCATAGATCAAATGTAAGAGGTGTTCGCCTTGATATTGATTGGAATAAGTCGGATAAAGAAAGTCGCGGCGCTGCTCGATCGACTCCGGAGCCATATCGGTATGCATCAATTTCCGACAGATGCAGACCATTTCGTCCGGAGTGTCGGCGATATGGCAGAGCGATTCCAGTCCGCTACCTGCTATCATCAGTCGGTTGACCACTGTATGGCGTCCGGCAAACAGGCTGTTCAGTAGTTTTAGTTTCAATCCGGTTGCCTGAAAAGTAATCAAGGCATGTATTTGTGCATTGTGTATCAAGTCGTTCATCTGTTCTTCTGACGGATTGGCTTCGATATGGATATTCGGATAGGGAGCTGCCGCTTTCAACAAAGAAGCCGGCGGATTCATACCGGCAATGATGCAACGGCAGTCCAGTTTACTGAACACGTTCCGGATAAGAAAGAGGGCTGCTTGTGTATTCTCTATTACGGATAGTTTACCATGATAGAGGATAAAATCGGAAGAACCCGGCTTGACCGTAATTTGGTTGTTGGTGTGAAAGCAAGGCATGAATTCGACCGGTTTGTCGGGGAACTGGTGCCGGAGGTAGTCAGCATCGGTTGTTGAAACGGCAATCATCAGATCGGCATGTTTCAGTATTTTCTGATAATGTTTGAATCGCCAAGCCTCTATCCGGAAGAAGCTTTTCCTGATCGGATGGCTCTCTGCCTGTGCCAGGTGATAATAATAGTCGTGTTCGATATTTGCTTCCCGGTAAATCTTTTTCCGGTTGTGTAGTCGCGGATCGTTTATGTAATAACAGCAATGGAGTCCTTCGAACAGGATCGGGTAATCGTTCTTCAACAGATTGGCGATCAGTTCAGGATGCTTGCGGCTGTATACGTTATAAGGCAGCAGGGTTATATTGGTACGTAGCCCTGTATGTCGCTTGTAATAAAATACCTTTTCGCAGATGGCTTCCAGTTCGGGCGAATGGGCACGTTCGTATTCGAAACAGTGTAAGATGATCTTCACACCGCACTGGTGCAGAGCTTTTATCTTATAATATACATCAATGATTCCCCCGTAGTTAGCAGGCCAGGGAATATTGAAAGCTATAATGTTCAGATACCTTTCCATGTCTGTCATTTGCTGTTTAGTCGGGTAAAGATACGCATAAATTGTTCAGCTTGTTTTTTACGGGAGAAACGTTCCACTGCTTCCTTATCCGTATTTATGTGTGTGTACCCATTATCCTGCCAGAACTGATAATGGTGCAGGATAAAACGAAAAGCTTCTTCGGCTGTCCGGGCTGCCAGTCCGGAACGGGTATTCCGGATGGTAGCTTCGAGGCAACTTTCGTCACTCTTTACACAGAGTAAAGGTTTCCCGACAGCCATCGATTCGAAAAGCTTGGTCGTCATAAATCCTTTTGGTCCGTCGGATGCAAAGGTATTGGCGAGTTGCAGCAGAATGGAACTGCGGTTTAACACGCCGGGAATCTCGGAAGCGGGAACATAGTCGAAAAAGTCCATATACCGGGCGACTGGGTAAGCGGTTGCTGCCTGCATGATGATCGCTTTTGATCCGGCGTCGACATACCATTGGATGCGGAACTGGTCCGGATCAATGAGCTTTTCATGATCTAACCGGCTAACGGCCTCGAAAAGCAATCGAGGGTCACGTGTCGCCAAGCTAATCAAACGTCCGGTATAGGTGATGACGAATTGAGAGGTCCGATGTTGTTCAGGATAGAAGAGCTCTGGATCGTAACCGTTGTAAACCAACTCTGTGTTAGGATTGTATGCTTGAAGTTTTTCCACATGCCAGGGGGAAATGGTCGTGACCTGATCCGCCTTTCTCAATGCATTATTTCTGTCCCGCAATAATTTATGACGGAATATTTCCGTGATCTTTCTATCCAACCAGGAAAAGGTACGGAAGTTATGAGCGATATATTCGTTGGAAGCATATTGTTCGACTATGTCTCGAAGGTCGATTACTAACGGCAGATGATATTTCTCTGCTATATATTGGGCGGCCGGCAAGGGGAAAGTTCGGTATGAACTGCACAGGATACCGGCATATTCCCCTTCTTCCAGTAAACGGGAGGCGGCTTTTGCCATCTTCTTGTCTTTATAATGGAAAAAATAATCGAGTATGAATACGCATATCCACTCTAACTTTTGGAGGATTTTCCCTTTGGAATGAAAGAAATTTACATATGTGACAGGCGTTTCTCCTTTCAGGAAAGAGAACGTGCTGTCATCGATTTGCTCAGTGACAACGACAGGTTCCCATCCGGCCCGCCTCATATATTTGCATAAATAGCCCATTCGCGGTCCGAATGCAGGGGGAAACATATCACATAATATCAGTATCTTCATGATTTTATCAATTCTTCAATGATGGCGGCGAATAGTTTTCGTTGCCAGTCGACAGAGACATTCGGCTTGATCCGGGTGGTGATGGAGTCGTTATGCCAGAGCAACACCAGTTCGCCGTTGGCAGATGCCACCTGTTTGATGAGTTGTGTTGAGTAGGCAAGTGCCCCCTCATAGTCGAGATTCATATAAACAGGTTCGTTCAGGCTGCATTCCATGATTGCCAATGGGTGGAGAATAAGTGGCGAGATACGTTTATTCTCAGGATTAATCCAATGTACCGGACGAGATGTGCCGAGGCGAAAACCGGCAACATCCGGATAGCCTATCGTGAAATCATCTGTAATACCTGCTTTTTCCAACCATACCATATCTTCCGGTTCGCGTGAGGCCAGATAATGATGCCGATTGTAAGTGACCGATTTTCCGGTTTGTCTCTCCAACAATTCTTTTTCTGTTGAGATGAGTGCCGGTGTTTTACCGGCATCGTAACTGGTATGCAGTCCAATCTGTACTTTTTCGGTTTTACAAAAGAGCAAAAGCTCTTGTAAGTCCTTTGAATGTAGTTTATAATGAGGCTTGTCATAAACGGATGAGCCACCTGACTTGATAAAAAACAGAGATTCACAACAGTGTTTTCCGATAACGGCCTTTAATTTGTTTCGTTGTTTTACAAGCCAGGGAAATGTGTAGAACGGATCTTCCTGTAACGGACCGTGAAACATCTTCCAGGCATGTTTCAGCCCTGTGCCTTTAATCGTTTCTCGTATCAGGTTGCGGAAAGTCCGGCAAAAGAAAGGAGCATCTACATCGTGTGTCAGCCATACTTTTTGTATGTGTGGGGGCAGTTCGACGGCTGACTGTACACGCGCTTGGCGTAACCAGCGTCGCAACAATTTACCGTATTCGTCGACTATCGGGCGATGAATGAATCCTGCTTTGAAGGGTAGGGATTCTGTTCCGAGGAAGCGACCGTGGATGTCCCGTATGTTGCGTTTCCGTATTTCTTCATATCGCGTCAGCAGAAAATAGGCACTGGCGATGATATCGGCATGTACCACCCAAGTATCCCCCTGCCATTCTATTTTGGGAGAACCGAAGAGCAGAGGTATGCCTTCTATCTCTTCCAGTGGTAGTTTGGGTATGGACTCGGCTGTCCCGTAAACTTCATCCCGGAAAAAGGGGGACGGGATGATGACTACGCGATAACGGGAGAATTTGTTGGGATCCGATGTGTAACCGACAAGACTGGCTAATACATCGGCCTTTTCTCCTCCTATCAGGAATTTGGTAATATAGGAAATAACGGTTTTCATACTGTCTTTCAACTTTACAGGAACAAACGGACTACTTCGAATGCTTCAGCATAAGGACAGCCAGCTTGTACACCGCGTGTTTTTGCCAGTGAAAAGATAAACTCTTCGGATAGATAGTCGCGTGTTCCTTGTGATTCGTATGCTTTTAATGCTTCGACTTTGGCTTGAATGTGCTCTCTATTCAGTTCAACGAAACATTGTGTGTTGAATGTCAGATTGTTCCAAATCAACTCGTAGCCCAGCAGTGTCGTGTTTTTGAAGGCGCGTAGGCCTTCTTGGGCGATCGTTGTATGATCCTGGTGAATGTCGTGTAGGCTTGGGATAAAGACCAAGTCAAAGCTGTTCGATTTTTTTAGGCGGATCAGTTCTTCCAATATTTCCTGCCGGACGTATCCGAGTTTACGGACCTCATAATTGTAGATGATGAGGTTTTCAGGTGATATTCCCAATTGGGCAGTCGCTTTCTTGACTTCTGTCTTCAAAATATCTTTCGGAAAACCTTCGGGTACGGACTGCTGAGCGGTTGAAAAAGCGACATAGGTTACTTTCTTTCCCAGTTCGATAAGTTTGCTTATGGTTCCTCCCAGTCCTAATTCCCCGTCGTCCGTATGAGGGGCTAAAACCAGTATATTATTATAACTGTTTAATATCATAAATAATTTATCTGTTTATTATCCTTCCTATTTTTAAACAGGCTCTATTTAATAAACTTAATTTTCCTTTGGTTATTGTGAAGAAGGGGGTTTGAATTGCACCGAATTCACGGAAAAAACGTTCGACTCCCGGTATCATGGAACCTTCGAAATCAAATGTGTCGGTATATTGTGAAACATAACGGATTGCTTCCCACAAAATTAAACTGTGTGCTCCGGACTCCCGAAGAGTCGGATTTCCTCCACCAGCCAGATACCAGGCGGAACTTTCTTGCCAGACGATAAAAGCGACAGCATGCAAACGTCCTTTTTCGTCATAACCGCCCCATAAATCTCCCTGGTCCCGTTTTCGGCAAATATTGATCAGTTTGATTAAAACTTCCATATCTTCTTTGTTGGTGATCTGTTGACGTTTGAAGGTTTGTGCCTGTATCAACAAGAACTCTTCTATAGAAATTCCTTTTTTTACTGTGATATGATATTTGTCTCTGGCTTTTGTGATGTTCCGTCGGATATTGAAACTCATATTTCCCAATATTGCTTTTGTGTTTCGGATATCCTTCAACATATAGGTGTAGCGTGTTGTTTGTCGGTAACCTTCCCAATAGAATGGTAGCCAGTCGGTGATTCCGTAATGAAAATTTTGCATAAAATACGGATAGCTTTTAAGCGTGTTTAGCAGTTGTTTGCATAAAACTTGCCGGTGGCCTAAAGTTTTGGTGTATTTGGTATCTTTGGATTCCGGTGCGAACCAAGGACCCATTGTTTGTGTGTAGGATGGCATTGAGATAATACCTTGTCGAGGACAATAAAGTGGCATCGCTGCCGTAATCCTTTCTTTTTCTTCAACCAATAAGACTTTCCATTTATCTTTGCCACAAACCGTATCGAGCCACCAGTCACGGGAAAAGATGGGAATACTAGTTTCAGTGTTGCAAAGCAAATGGTATTTGTCTTTTGTGTTCATGAATGATTTTCTGTATAATCATGGACACAGATGACTACAGACTTGATCCGTATCATCTGTGTGTCATTGATTTTATCCTTTTAACGCTTCGAAGATCAGGTCGGACAATTCGTCTGCCAGTTCAGGATTGTCGGCAACGCATTGTTTGGCGGCATCACGTCCCTGTCCTAATTTAGTGTCGTTGTAACTGTACCACGAACCGCTTTTCTTAATGATGTTCAGTTCTGCACCCAGGTCGATTATCTCACCGGCTTTGGAGATACCTTCACCGAACATGATATCGAACTCTGCTTTCCGGAAAGGAGGAGCAACCTTGTTCTTGACTACTTTTACGCGCACTTGGTTTCCTTTGATATCGTCGCCGTCTTTCAATTTACCGATGCTGCGGATATCCAGACGAACAGAGGCATAAAACTTCAACGCATTACCGCCGGTTGTCGTTTCGGGATTGCCGAACATCACGCCAATCTTGTCACGCAGCTGGTTGATGAATATACATGTCGTGTTAGTCTTATTGATCGCAGCCGTCAACTTACGAAGTGCTTGGGACATTAATCGTGCCTGTAGTCCCATCTTGCTGTCACCCATATCGCCTTCGATTTCCGCTTTTGGAGTCAGAGCGGCAACCGAGTCGATTACGATAATATCCACAGCAGATGAACGGATTAGCTGTTCAGCAATTTCCAGTGCCTGTTCGCCATTATCCGGTTGGGAAATCCACAGGTTTTCGACATCTACTCCTAACTTTTCTGCATAAAAACGGTCGAAAGCATGTTCCGCATCGATAAATGCCGCAATACCACCATTTTTCTGTGCCTCGGCAATCGCATGGATCGCAAGAGTTGTCTTACCGGATGATTCCGGTCCATAGATTTCGATCACACGGCCTTTAGGATAACCGCCTACACCTAATGCTGCGTTCAAGGCGATAGAACCTGTTGGGATCACTTCGATATTTTCGACGCTTTCGTCACCCAATTTCATGATCGAACCTTTTCCGTAGTTTTTTTCGATCTTGTCCATTGCTGCGCGAAGCGCTTTCAATTTGTCTGCGTTTACAGCCGGTTTCTCGGCTGCCGGCTGTTTGCCTTCTTCGAATAAATCTTCTTTTGCCATTTCCTTTTATAGATTAAGGATTTGATTAGCATGGTCTTTAGTCTTCACCTCTTTCGGGCCGATGATATTGGTAACGATACCGTCTTCATCTATAATAAAGGTGGTACGGAGAGTCCCCATGTATGAACGTCCGTACAATTTCTTTTCTGCCCAAACCCCGAACTGCTGTTGCAGGGTCGTATCCGTATCAGCGATGAGGCTGAAAGGGAGTTCCTGTTTTGCGATAAATCCCTGATGAGACTTGGCACTGTCTTTGCTGACACCCACTACTTCGTAGCCAGCAGCTTGCAATTCCTT
>NZ_MNQY01000098.1:0-33264 GCF_001915675.1 Parabacteroides sp. merdae-related_45_40
ATTTTAGGATTAAGAAAGGATTGTCTGTTTTTTTACATTTATAGACAACCTATAACAGGATTTTTTTAATACACAGTCAACCAAAATCAGGACGAGACACTATTTGATTTTGTGATAGATGTGTGATAGATGAAAACGCCATCTATCACACATCTCACGCTTTGATTAATAAAGCACACACGCAAAAGCGTGATAGAGTGATAGAGATTTATGAACATCATGAATTCTTCGTCATGGCAATTACATATTATTATACCATACCGGTCCCGGCCGGTTGCCCATTTCAAACTCCAATGTGTCACCATTCATAATCTGCTCATGGGTAATATAGCTCTTGTCATACGATCGGCCATTCAACTTCACAGATTGAACATAGATATTTTCACGGCTTACAGCCGGAGCCAAGACCACAAAAGTTTTGCCGTTTGCCAAATGCATCTTCACTTCTGGAAATATCGGAGTTCCGATCTCATACTTGCCACTGATCGGATCGACCGGATAGAAGCCCATCGAACTGAATACGAACCAAGCCGACATCTGTCCGCAATCTTCATTCCCACAAATACCGTCCGGAGCATTCTGATATAGGTTGTGCAGGACCTCAGCCACATACTTCTGCGTCTTCCAGGGCTGTCCTACTTTATTATATAAATAAATCACATGATGGCTCGGTTCGTTGCCATGTGCGTATTGCCCGATCATACCGGTACTGAAGATCGGCAGGTCTTCTGTCGATTTCGGAACGTAGGTGAACATACTGTCCAGTTTCTCAGCGAAACGTTCCTTGCTTCCGACCAGGCCGACCAGACCGTCCAGATCCTGAGGTACAGACCAGAAATATTGCCAGCCATTACTTTCACAGATATCTTCGGTATAGTCGTCGGGGCTGAAGTTTGCAGCGAAGTTCCCTTTCTCGTCACGCGGCTGCATGAAAGAAGTGGCCGGATTATAAACATTCCGGTAGTTCTGAGCACGTTTGTAGAATTCATCGGCGATCTCTTTCTTGCCCATCTTCTTTGCCATTGTTGCAATACAATAATCATCATAAGCATATTCCAATGTCTTGGATAACGACCAGTTCTCCCATTTCTTGGGATCGCCGTAGGCCGGGACATACCCTAACTTCTTGTAATCACCGATTCCCCGGTAATCATCACGGTTGGCCGTAGCAATACAAGCCTCAAGTGCTTTTTCCGGATCGAAATTGCCGATACCTTTCAGATACGCATCCACAATTACGGGAACGGCATGATATCCGATCATCATATTGGTTTCCCAGCCATACAAATTCCACAATGGCAAAGCCCCGTTCTGTTCATAGAATTTCAAGAAACCTTTGATCATATCATTTGCACGTTCTGGTTCGGTATAGGTAAATAGCGGATGAGAAGCGCGATAAGTATCCCACAACGAGAAAGTGGAATAGTTCGTCCATCCGTCCGCTTTATGGATCTGCTGATCCGGGCCGTAATAGGAACCATCCACATCACTGTAAATAGTCGGAGCGATCATGGAATGGTACAAAGCAGTATAGAACTTCACCAGATCATCAGTATCCGAGCTTTTCACCTCTATTTTAGAAAGCTGCTTGTTCCATGTTTTGGCAGCCTGCGCTTGATAATAATCGAAATCGTCTTTCGAAACCTCCGCACGCAGGTTCTTGCCTGCTCCTTCCATACTGACACCGGATATACCTGTCGTTACTAAAATTTCCTCATCTTTCTCCGTATTGAAATCGAAACGGGCAATATAGGCCGTACCGATCCTGCCACGATCTTTCGTTACGATAGAAGTTGTGTCCATATGGCAAGCCATGAAAGGTTTCGAGAAACGAGTCTCAAAATAAACATGCTGCAAAGGAGACCAGCCTTGCGAGAAACGATATCCCCGGATCGTCATCGAATCGACCACTTCTATATACGAATCCAACGTGAAGTCCCAGTTCATCGCCTTTTTGAGGTTCAAGAATACGGATGCCTCTGCTTTGGGGAACGTATAACGCTGAATACCGCAACGTTCAGTCGCGGTCAACTCGACATTAATATTGTAATCTTTCAGCAGCACACGGTAATAGCCAGCCGAAGCCATCTCGTCATTGTGCGAAAAAGTCGAATAGACGCCCAAAGGAGCAGGTGCCTCCTTATACGGACGAGTCACCGGCATGAAAGAGATATCGTACAAATCGCCCGCACCTGTCCCTGACAAATGGGTATGGCTGAAACCGGCGATAGTCGTGTCGGGATAAAAATAACCGGAAATACGATCCCAACCGGGAAGCCCGTTGTCAGGACTCAACTGAACCATTCCGAAAGGGACTTGCGCTCCCGGATAGGTATTACCCGTAAAGTCTGTCCCGATAAAAGGATTTACATATTGTGTATAATCATCCGCCTCCTGTTGTTTTTCCGGCGTGCAGGCTGCCAGAGCCAGCAAGGAGACCGCCAATAAAGATATGTGCCTCATGTTTACTTTATGTTTTAGTCTTGACAAAGATAAAAAAAGAGACGTACAATAAAAACTGTACGTCTCTTCTATAACTATTTTACGATGTCCGTAGTTTTAGGCCGGTGCGATTTCCGTACTATCTTCATCCTCGTCATCTGCATCTCCATTCGTGTCATTCTTCACAAAGAACGCACTCAATTCGAACAATCCATACAGCGGGAAGAATACGATACCCAATGTGAACGGGTCACTACTTGGGGTGATAAATGCAGCAGCAACCAACAACCCCACGATAGCATGCCGTCTGTATTTGTGGAAGAACGAACGTTTCAACAAACCGATCTTCGACAACAGCCACGAAACCAACGGCATTTCAAAAACGATTCCCATCACAAAGATCAGCATCAGGAAATTATCCATATACGAATCCAAAGAGACCTGTTCCGTTATATTGGCACTCAACTGATAAGTTGCCAAAAAGCGCAGCGTCATCGGGAATACCATAAAATATCCGACAGCACATCCGATAAAGAACATGATTGTTCCCAAAAGAAATACCCATTTGACATTTTTCTTCTCATTCTCATACAAAGCCGGACTAATGAACTTCCAGATTTCCCACATCAGATAAGGGAAAGTAAGCACAAGTGCCAACCAGAACGAGGTGGTCATGTGAGTAAAGAACTGAGATGCCAATCTGATATTAAACACATCCACATGAAAATTATCATTACAGAAATCAGGCAGAACATCAAACCACGGACTGACATTGACCAACCACTGGTTCAAATCGCACAACCATCTGTAAAAGATAAAATCGGAATAACAGGGTGCCAATACTACGCGGTCAAATATACCATCGCTACCACGCATAAAGGCGAAACTGCCTATCGCAAAGATAAAGAGCGCTAAAAAAGAACGGAACAGAGTCCAACGAAGTGCCTCCAGGTGGTCCCAGAAGGACATTTCTTCTTGTTCTAATTCTGCCATCTTTTACTTTTTATCGGTATCGTCTATCTTAATGTCGTCTTCTAATCCTTTTACACCGTCTTTAAAGTTTTTCACACCTTTACCGATACCTTTCATCAGTTCAGGTATTTTTTTACCACCGAAAAGTAACAAAACAATAATGGCAATGATGATAATCTCGCCAGTTCCTAAATTTCCAAGAAATAATAATTGATCCATGATATTGTATAAATTAGTCGTTAATATTCCTGTTATCGATGGGGCAAAGATACAATTTGTAATGAATAGTACCCCAATTATTCTAAATTTATTACCTTTGCGTCATCTTAAAAAACTGAAATTAGAAAAAGATTAGAAAAAATGAAAGCGTATGTATTTCCCGGTCAGGGTGCCCAGTTTGTCGGAATGGGAAAAGACCTTTATGAAAACAATTCCCTTGCAAAAGAGATGTTTGAAAAGGCTAACGAAATCCTCGGTTTCCGCATCACGGATCTGATGTTCGCCGGAACAGACGAAGATCTGCGCCAGACAAAAGTGACACAGCCTGCCATTTTCTTACACTCAGTCATTCTTGCAAAAACATTAGGTGACCAGTTCAAACCGGATATGACAGCCGGACACTCTTTAGGAGAATTCTCCGCGCTTGTTGCAGCCGGAGCCTTGTCTTTCGAAGACGGACTTGTTCTGGTATCCAAACGTGCTATGGCGATGCAGAAAGCCTGCGAAGCCACACCCTCGACAATGGCTGCCGTTCTGGCATTGCCGGACGAAAAAGTAGAAGAGATCTGCGCAAGCATCGAAGGTGAAGTCGTCGTATGTGCAAATTACAACTGTCCGGGACAGCTTGTCATCTCCGGCTCCGTACCCGGTATCGATGCCGCATGTGAAAAGATGCTGGCTGCCGGTGCAAAACGTGCACTGAAACTGAAAGTCGGCGGTGCATTCCACTCCCCTCTGATGGAACCGGCTCGTGCAGAACTGGCTGCCGCTATCGAAGCGACTCCGATCCACAAACCGTCTTGCCCTGTTTACCAAAACGTAAGCACGAAAGGCGAAACCTGCCCTGAAACAATCAAGACTAACTTGATTGCCCAGCTGACTGCCCCGGTCCGTTGGACACAGAGCGTTCAGAACATGATTGCCGACGGTGCCGATCATTTCATCGAACTAGGTCCGGGCGCTGTACTTCAAGGATTAGTGAAAAAGATCAATAAGGAAGTAACGACAGAAGGCATGCAATAAACAGTTTGCTTCATTCATATAAAAAGGTTGGTAGGAAAGTTCTTCATCGAACACCTACCAACCTTTTCTCATATCACTACTTCAGATTCCACCACAAGGCAGTCTCCACCACATCCGGTCCGCCCAACAGTTCGAGGGCTTTATTATAACCTTCCAGGTTGTTCGTCTGGATATTGGCCGGATAGCGATAACGCTTCGGATAAAACTCCAAACGGCATTCTTTTGAAGTGGCAACTGTCAAGGGAACCTGGTTCAACGGGTTATAGTCTTTTTCGACAGCCTGATTCTCGAAAAAAGGCAAACCGATACGGCGATGGTCGCTCCAAACTTCCTCGGGCAACCAGGGAACCTGAGCAATATATTTCTGTGTGAAGATCTTCGTCATCGCATCGTTATTATATGCACCGCCACGATAGATGGAATTTTTCGGATATGTATAAGTCATCGTCTTGTTCTCTTTTGTGTACGGATCAACATAGTTTACGATATAAGGCTTTGCCTCCGTTGTATGGTCGAAACTGACAGATGTCCCGATCCGATTATATTCGGTAGAAGACAGATAAGCACCGACTTCACTCAACAAGCCGTGGTACTCGAAGCTCGCAGTCACTCCGTTCTCGTAGTTCGATTTGGGAGAGCCCGGAACATCCCAACCACGCACGCCGGCTTCAGCCAGCAAGAAATAACTTTCCCAAGGACCGAAATAGACACGTTTCTGAGTACTCATGCGGTATTGCTTCGACATGGACGGATAGTTATAGTTTTTTCCGGTCAATTCGGTAGCCAAACTACCTTTCACATCCCATTCACCGGCCACCCATGTTCCCCAAGTATATCTAGGATCGATTGTCAGCATCGGCTTCGTGTTATCATCCGGATCGAACAGGGAGACCGGTTTCACCTCGCTGGCCGCCCCGATATAATCGGAATAAACCACACCATCGTTCCATCCTACTACACTAAATAACTTCGGTGCACGTGGATCGACATATTGTGGAACGCCGTCGAAATAAAATCCGGCACACGGATCGTTCGTCGTCAACGGAAAATGCCTATCCAAATACAAGCCCATGTAAGTATGCGGGTTCTTCAGATGTGCTTTCAATGAATCAGGTAGTGGAAATTCGTTACTTCCCAAGCCGACCACGAGATTCTTGAATGTAACGGACATCGCCTGTGCATTCCAGGTACGGGACATAACGCTGGTCAGGTCGCTCCATCCGTCCTTTTCCTGTACACCGGCAAGTTCGGAAAGTGAAGAAATATATCCTTTGGAAGCGGCATCTTCAAACTCTCTTTCAGCCAGCTGCGGGTTTGCATTCACAATACGCATTGCCAGGCGCATACGCAGAGAATTGGCATATTTCTTCCACATATTCACATTTCCGGCATAGAAAGCGTCTTCAGCCGACATCGGAGACATATCAATTGACGGGTCGAGCGCGGCTTCCGCCTCCTTTAGTTCTTTGAGAATAAAAGTATAAATCGCTTCTACACTGTCGTACTCGCCCGGAACGCCCGAAAAAGCATCCAACGCCGGAATCGGCCCGAACCCGTCAGAGACCTCCGAGTTCAGGTAAGCCCGCCAGATACGCGCCATCTGGATCACATTCTTATAATACGGATAGAGATCAGCTTCACCATCGGCCACTTTCTTCTCGCCCAGTTGAACGGCTTTAGTCGCCTGATTCAACCATTTCACAGCGTAGTCGTTGCTCAGGTAGCGCGTGATATAATCATTATTATCCGTACCGATCGTGAAACCGCTTCCCCGATTGAAACGGGATGCCCGGTTCCAAGTCAGGATAAACATACGTTCGGCGATCTCCGGATTCATCTGGTCACCGACGATCGAGGCATTCAAGAACCATTCAGGCTTTACCTTGCTTTCATCCACCTGGTTCGGATCTTCATTTATCTCCTGAAAATCGTTACAGGAAGAAAACAATGCCGCCATAGAGAATAGGCCTGCTAATATTTTATTTTTTGTGTTCATATTATGTTGTTTCTTTTTATATCCTTTACAAAATGATTGCAAATTATCAAAAACCGACCATCCGGTCTTCCGGAAAGGTTTTGTAAGCTTTTTAAAACCCGACCGTTACGTTAAACGTGAACGAACGGCTCGTCGGAGCGGCCCCGTTTTCGAAACCAGTCGCATTCGTGTTGGTTGCCGAAACGGATTCGGGGTCAATACCTGGCAAATTGTAATGGATCATCCATACATTGTTGCAGGTAGCAGACAGATTCAAACGCTGGAACGGCGTCTTTTTCAGCATCGCTCTGTTGAACGTATATCCTAAAGTGATGTTACGTAGACGAATATTGGTTGCGTCATATGTGAAAACCTCCGGCAAACCGTAATTACCGGTCGATCCGATCCGCTCCCAATAGTTCTGGTGAGTGACCGGAACATTGTTTTCCACATATCCTCCGTCTTTCCTGACAACCGTGTTAGGCACGACAAAATCCTGACGTTCACCGTTCACAACCGTTCCGGCTGCATTACCACGGACAAATAGGTTGGAAGCTGTTGCCGAATAGATGTCGCCACCGATACGGAAATCGACCAGGAAACTCAAGTTAAACCCTTTATATGAAAAACTGTTCGTCAAACCCAGCATCCAGTCCGGACTTTGGTTACCCACCTTGCTCTTTTCAGCAGAGATCAGAGGTAGGCCGTCGTCTCCCACAATCACTTTGCCATAATGCGGACTGTCCTTGTCCGTCACACGCAGAAAGGTCTGTCCGTAAATATCACCATAATAACTGCCTTGTGCCGCCACGATCTGGATCGCATCCAATGTCTTGATGTCATAAAGCGTCACGCCCGGATACAGGTCGATGATCTTATTGCGATTCAAGGAGAACTGGGCTGTCGCATTCCAGTTGAATCCCTGCACGTCCGGGCTCTGGAAAATGGCACCGTTCAACGAGATTTCCAGACCTTCGTTCTGGATATTACCGGCGTTCACCTTGCGGGAACTATACCCGGCAAACGGGTCGAGCGGCAGGTTCAGCAACTGGCGGGTCGCATTCGTCTTATACCAGGCGAAATCCAAACCCAAGCGGTTCTGCAGGAAACGCACGTCGAGACCGGCTTCCCATGATTTGATCAACTCGCTTCGTACGCTCGAATCAAACAAGATTTGGCCGGGAGCAGCCGTCGTATTCCCGTTTTCGTCTTTTCCTACCGTGTAATTATTGTACAATTGATAGGGATCAAGATCATTACCGACTTCCGCATAAGAAGCCCTCACCTTTGCAAAGGTGAACCACTCCGGCATGTTTCCGCCGATCTTAGGTAACATATCCGAGATCACACCGGAGAGACTGACCGAAGGATAGAAATAAGAGCGATTGTCTTTGGACATAGTAGATGACCAGTCGTTACGGGCTGTCACGTCTAAAAACAGATAGCCGTCCCAGTTCAGTTGCAATGATCCATAAAGGGAATTCATCTTCCGGCGGATCAACTCGGAGGTAACGGTCGGTTTATTAATGCCGTTGTTCAAGGAGAAAAGGTCTGGAACCAGCAATTCACCAGCCGAAGCGTTCATCTTGGTTCGCTGCTGCATCATCAGGTTACCTCCGAATGTCACGAAACCGCCCAAGCGGTCCAGCAGGTTGTCTTTGCGTGCGGTAGCCAGGAAGCTGTAGTTATTTTCGTAGAATGTCTCAGAACCTTCATTATACAGGCCGCGGGGCGAGGTGTTACCGCCGGCATATACTTTCTCATTTTTGGTCGTCGTATAATAGTCGGTACCGCCACGCAGTTCGATATCGAACCAGTTGGTCGGCGCATACTTCAACGATACGTTACCCAACAGACGGTTACGGGTATCATTGTTCTGCCGGTATTTGGTCACCCAGTACGGGTTTTCCTGCGGGTTCTTGGAGGCATCCCACCAGATCATATTGCCTTCTTCATCCACGCTGCTCTTAAATTCCTTAACATTCAAGGAACGAGGCAGACCGTATATCGTGTTGAACGCATTTGACGGGTTCACGCCTTGGATCGGGCGGTTATGGGCATTCATATTTATATAGTTCACTTTGGCATCCACCTTCCATTTCTCCGCCTTATCGAGAAACGTGGTGGCACGCAACGTAACGTTCGTCTTATTCAGTTTCGATTCCGGTGTGATACCGGCATCATCCGAACGGTTAATAGATGCGAAGACAGAAGTTCCGTTAACATTCTGCTGGAAACTGACGCCTTCGTTAAAAGAGGTTCCTGTATGGAAGAAAGCATCGATATTATCATATGTCTGGAGAGGCACTTGGCGTCCGAGCCAATCCGTCACAGTCTGGCCTTCAGCTTTCGGTCCCCAACTCAAACGGGACTGGTTGTCATAAACTCCGACCGATCCTTGTCCGAAGCTGTTTTGCATATCCGGTTTCAAGAAAATGGATTCAGCCGTGATACCAGCATTCACCGTAATCCCCAGCCCTTCGTTTTTCCGTCCCGATTTGGTCGTGATCAGGATCACGCCGTTACCGGCCCTCGAACCGTAAAGTGCAGCTGCCGAAGCTCCTTTCAGGACCGTCATCGATTCGATATCTTCAGGGTTAATATCAGAAAGGCCGTTACCCATATCGGCTCCGGAATTACCCCAAACATCATCCACACCGCCTGTAAAATTATCCATCGGCGTACCGTCCACCACGATCAATGGCTGATTGCTACCGGTCAGCGAACTGTTACCACGGAGCACGATCTTCGAAGAACCTCCCACCCCGTTACTGGAGCGTACAATCTGTAAACCGGAAACTTTACCAGACAACGAATTGGCCAAATTTGGTTCGCGGGAAGACAACAACTCGTCTCCCTTCAATTCCTGCATGGCGTAACCTAACGCTTTTTTATCACGCTTCATACCCAAAGCAGTCACGACTACTTCATCCAATTTTTGCGTGTCCTCTTCAAGATGTACAGACAAAGAGGCTTGTCCTGCATAAGGAATCTCCTGTGTGGCGTAACCGATAAAGGATATTTGGATAATATCCCCATTTTTTACCCCATCCAACGTAAAGTTGCCATCCATATCGGTCATTGTCCCGTTGGTGGTTCCTTTTATAACAACAGACGCGCCGGCAACCGGTCCCAAAGCATCTTCGACGGTTCCCGTTACTTTTGCATTTTGTTGGGAAATGTCAGTGTCTGGATTACCTGCACTTGAAGCCGAGTATATATTCCCGGAGAAACATAACGTGCTCGCAAGCAAAACCATGCTGACAGGCTTAATTCTTTTCAACATAACTAATGTTTTTTGTTTAAATTATGATACATGTCTTGGCTGAAACCAACGTCTTTTTTGATATATGTAACACAAAAAAAGAGAAGTTGTTTTGTATTTAACCTTTCGGGTAAAAGCAGATCATGCTGAAAAAGTAATCCGAAAACATATTGACAAATTGTTTCACAAGGACAGAGAAACAAGAAGAAAAGACAAATGGAGAAATACAAGAAACTTTTTTTTCGATTCGGGAACAAAAAATAAAAAAGGATGCGGCAGGAAATGGTTATCTGAGTGATGAAACGATTGCGAATCGTGCATCAGATGCCTTATTAAACTATATGGAAGCATGTTATGAAAAGAATGGAAATCTGGATGCCAAAGCACAGAGCTATTGGAGAGCTTTTCGCGAACGTGCTCATCCCGATACAGATTATAATAAGACAATCGCTGCTACTGTTATGAGCGAAGAGGCCAAAAATGACTGGGGAGAGGAGAGACTTATTACGCTGGGCAACTGGTCAATCCAACCTTGTATAACATCGATCGGCTGACCGTTTGCCATTAAAAAACCATCGACCATACCACGGGTCACACCGACACCATAATCGCCTAACCACACTCCTACACCGACACAATGCACCTAGCCGAGACCTTTACTATACAGCACTTCGCTATAAGACGATATATCCACAGCCAAGAACATATCCATATATGGGTTAGCAGGCTCCTTTTTCTTTTCCCGGCCATCCCGGACCATTCGGAACGAATGCTGTATTTTTGAATATGAATCCATTTGGTTAGGGTTCTTACCGAATCATTCCATCGAAAGCTATTATTGTTGTTTACAACTGGTTTTCCTGTTCTACCGCTTTTTGTAATAATTACACCAAAGGAACACAAACCCTGCAAATGGAAGAAACGGCAGCATCTTTCAAAGCAGAAATATTCTCAATATCCTGCGGGTTGACAGCGTTGATACCACCTTCCATGCCATCAATCAAAACCAATGGACTACCACTGGAGGAAGATTATCATCCACATTCGTCATGATGCCGTTAGTGGTTCCTTTTAACAATCACAGAGGCTCCGGCAACAGGATTAGGCTAATAGGTCTGATTCTTTTGAATCATAATTTGTGTTCCATGATATTGAAAGAATTACTCTGATTTTCATAATAACTTCTTATTCAATGAAACAAGCAGGCTCACACATCTTTGTGTTTTCAATGTTTAAAATGATATTAGTTCTAAAAGAACTCTGCACATTTCATATCGGTGTCAAAGATATGAAAATTTTCCGTTGTACTGTTATTTTTCTAAAAAAAATACGTAGAAGTTTCTTTTTTAACATTTTACTCTTTTGGTATTACACAGGTATTATTCTGTTTATCAGAATAATGTATCCATTGGAAATATGTAACTATATAAAAATAGATAAATAAAAAACATGGTCGTACTTCTGCTAATTTGTTAACAGAAGTAATTTAAAGAGACTTGTGTATTTTAAGTAATTATTGCATAATATATTTTACTTATTTAATTTATTGAAAATCATATTGTTATGAAGTTGTATCAAAATGTATTAAAGCTAAAAATACCATAGTTCTTTTAGAACTAATTACAAACACAGATAAACTTTATACGCAAAAGCTAAAAACTCTAACATTTTGTATATATGATGTAGAAAAGCGATAATAAGCGCCATCATTTTAATTAAAAGAGCATTCTTTCAATTAAATATAAGACACAAATTATGTTGAAAAATTTCAAACCTATCAGCTTAATCTTGCTGGCAGGTGCCACTTGTTTCCCAGCAAGTATATTTGCAGAAACAATGCCCTCCAAGCAAGGTATGAACATTTCCCAGCAGAACGGAAAAGTTACAGGTACTGTGGTAGATGATCTAGGGCCTGTTGCCGGAGCATCGGTCGTAGTGAAAGGAACAACCAATGGAAACATTACCGACATGGATGGTAATTTCACATTGGAAGGTGTAAAAAATGGAGACATCATTCAGATCTCTTTCATTGGTTACACAACTCAAGAAATCAAATACACAGGACAATCCACTCTTCAAATCAAATTAGCGGAAGACACTCAAAAACTGGAAGAAGTCGTAGTCGTTGGCTATGGCGTACAAAAGAAGGTAAACCTGACCGGCGCTGTAGGGATTGCAGATAGCGAAATTCTGGAAGATCGTCCGATCGGAAACATTGCACAAGGTTTGCAAGGAGCTATTCCAAACTTGAATATTGATTTCGCCAGTGGTAATCCAAATGCAGCTACTACATTTAATGTACGTGGTGCAACTTCACTGAATGGAGGACAAGCACTATTGTTAGTCGACGGAGTCGAAACATCAGACTTGTCTTTGCTTAACCCACAAGATATCGAAAGCGTATCAGTATTAAAAGATGCTGCCTCTGCTTCTATTTATGGTGCCCGTGCCGCTTTTGGCGTTGTATTGATCACAACTAAAAAAGGGAAAAAAGAACAAAAAGTTCAAATCAACTACAATAACAACTTTTCTTGGTCGATGGCCTCTCGCTTACCGGATGGTGTTTCTTCCGATAAGTGGATTCGTGCCATGAATCAGGCAAACGTGAACAATGGCAGCGGACAGTATTTCAAAGATGAGCACGTTCAGGCTGTAGATGATTTCATTGCGGGGAGAGGTCCTTCTGCATTTTATACAACAGACAATTCAATAACTGCTGCCGGACAATGGGCTTATGCTGGGAACACCGATTGGTTCGACGTAATGTACAAACCGTCATTCATGCAACAACATAATGCAAGTATCAGCGGTGGTTCAGACAAGACGACTTACTACGGCTCTATTGGTTATAAAGGACAAGATGGTATTTTGCAATATGGTACGGATAAATACAAACGTATTAATATGTCTTTCAACTTTTCCACTCAGATTACAAAATGGTTGGAAGTAACTTTCCGTACAAAATATAACCGCAATACAAGTGATTATCCCTACACCAGCAATTTTAATTTAGGAAACATTTTTTACGAAATCTATCGTGGATTCCCAACTATTCCTGTTTACCTGCCAGATGGTAATAATTTTGCAGGTATAGCAGGTAGCAACTTCAACTATAACTTTGCTGGTTTACTAGATGGAGCTGGGCGAGACAAAACCAACTCGGATGACTTTTGGTACACTGCCGCCTTTAATCTGACACCGTTAGCCGGTTTATCAATCAAGGGAGATTATACCGGAAACAAATTCTATCAAGATCAAACCCAGCACGGCAAGATACTGTATCAGACAATGCCAGAAGAAAGTACGTTATCTCCGCTATCCGTTGGTACACCTGGAGGTGTAACAAAAGCTAATTACGGAGATACTTATCAAGCATTGAACTTATGGGCTGACTACAAGAAGTCATTCAATGACAAGCACAACTTAGGTGTAATGGTCGGTTACAACCAAGAAAGTAAAAAGACGACTAAATTAAGCGTAAGCACTAGTAATCTATTTGATAACAATTTCCCTGTCACCGATTTGGCCAGTACTTATAACATGCCAAGTGAAGAAGCAACAATCTGGGCTGTACAGGGTGCGTTCTTCCGTTTGAATTATGATTACATGCAAAAATATTTGCTTGAGGTAAATGGTCGCTATGACGGTTCATCCAAATATATGTCTGGTGATCGTTGGGGATTCTTTCCCTCGGTATCAGCAGGTTGGCGTATCTCTGAAGAAAATTTCTTCGAACCAGCTCGTAATATTTTCGACAACCTAAAAGTCAGAGCTTCATATGGCTCATTAGGCAATCAAGTTACAGATGGCAATTTCCAATATTTAAGTTTCTTGACAAGCGAATCTTTGGCCTATCTGATGAACGGCGGTATCATTAGTGGCTTGAAAGCTCCGACATTGGCTAGTACAAACATCACATGGGAAAAAGTTTACACAACCAATATCGGTTTAGACTGGACTATGCTGAACGGCCGTTTCACTGGATCTTTTGACTATTACATCCGCGATACAAAAGGAATGGTCGTAAACAAAACTTACCCGGCTGTATTAGGGACGACAGGTGGTAAAGAGAACTTGGCAGATATGAGAACCAAAGGTATGGAACTATCTTTAACGTGGAACGATCAGATTAAAGACGTGGCCGGCAGTCCTTTGGATTACTCTATCTGCATCGGCATCTCAGACAACACTTCTGAGATCACGAAATATGATAATCCGACATTAAGTTTGGATGAAACTCATTACCAGGGAAAGAAAATCGGCGAAATTTGGGGATATGTAACAGATGGCTTCATTAAAGATGAAGCTGAAGCCCAAGAAATGGCCAATAAACAGGCTTTCATCAGCACAACTTGGAAACCAGGAGATATTCGTTATGTAGATTTGAACGGTGATGGAAAAATTGACCGTGGAAATAATCGTGTTGGTGATTCGGGCGACAAAAAAGTCATTGGTAATACAACTCCCCGCTACAATTTCAACCTCAACTTGAGTGGTTCATGGAAAGGTTTTGACTTACGTCTGTTCTTCCAAGGTACAATGAAACGTGACGTATGGTTGGACTCTCCTGTATTTTGGGGATACAAGACAGGTATTTGGTGGGCTAACTTAAATGATTACATCATCGATAACTCTTGGAGTGAAACCAATACGAACGCTTACTATCCTATTCCAACTTGGAGTGATAGAAGTAAACAAACACAGACAAAATATCTGCAAAACGGTGCTTTTATCCGTCTGAAAGATGTTACATTAAGCTACACTATTCCTAAAGCGCTCATCAATAAATACGGCATTGGTCAGCTAAAAGTGTTCGTAAGCGGTCAGAATCTTTGGGAAGCTACAGGATTGTACAAATACCTCGATCCGGATGCTGTAGGCAGACGTGACAATAACGGTAACTTGAAAGTTGACGACAACGGTAGTGTTTACCCGTTCACCCGTTCTTATTCATTTGGTATCAACGTAACATTCTAAAAACAGACAAAGTAACATGAAAAAGTCAATTATATTATTTGGTGGTTTATTGTTCCTCACAACCCAAAGTTGTGATGTACTGGATAAAGAGCCATTAGACTCTATCAGTACACAACAATACTTTGCAAATGCCAATGCACAGGCATTAGAGCAATATTGTAATGATTTATATCCCAAATTAATCACCGGACATGGAAATCCGAACGAATATAATTTTGGGATGATGGAAACTGATTTCCAGTCTGATGACCTACTTCCGTGGGACGCAAACTCTGTAGCTTTCAGTCAACACAGCATTTCTACAGCAGACAATGACAATTGGAAATGGGAAAATATTCGTGCTTGTAATGCTTTTATGCAAGATTACGAACTATCCCCGGAAACCGAGGCCGTAAAACATCGTTATGCTGGTGAAATTTTATTCTTCAAGACATTGGATTACTTTAATAAAGTAAAACGCTTTGGCGATGTACCTTGGTATGACAAAGTATTGGTTCCTGGAGACGAAGACCTATACAAAGGCCGCGATTCCCGTATTACCGTTGTAGCAAACATGATAAAAGACATTGATCAAGCGATTGAATGGTTACCCAAAAAAGAAACGACAGGTGTCTACCGCATCAGCAAAGACGCTGCACTTGCATTAAAGGCACGTATATGTTTATTTGAAGGAACTTTCCGCCGTTATCATAATATGGAAGGTGATACCGAATTGCTCAAAGCCGCTTATGAAGCAGCAGGCGAACTGATGAAATCCGAATATGGCTATTCATTGTTCCAAGGTTCAAAACCAGGTAAAGCCTATTATGAATTATTTATCCAAGCAGATTACAACTCCAATCCTGAAATTATTCTGTCGAAGGAATATGATCCGACTGTCGGCAAAGGAAATAACTTAAGCCGCCAAATTGCAGTCGGTGAATCTCCTATTGGTTTGAGTCGTGACGCTGTTGAAGATTATTTGTGTGCAACAACAGGAAAACCAATCTCTATGTGCGGCTGCGAAGGCCACTCTCATCATACTACATTAATCGCCGAACTAAAGAATCGAGATCCGCGTTTACTACAAACAGTACCGACTCCCGAAGCTGGTGAATACACCTATTACCTAGAAGGGAAACGTCCGGATATCGGTAAATATACCAGTGGAAGTGTTAGTACATCTACGGGATATGGTGTTATCAAATATTACAATCCGTCAGAATACACATCATCTCATCATATTGGAACATTAGACGCTCCAATCTTCCGTTATGCAGAGATTCTTCTGATACGTGCAGAAGCAGGAGCCGAACTTGGCCAAGATCCCGAATTAGATAAAACAATTAACGCTTTGCGTGATCGGGTTGGTTTTAATCACCATTTGACAACAAATCCGATTGAAGACCCGAAATTGGTTGCCGAATATCCAACAATCAAAGGCCCGAACGCCAACTTGATCCGCGAAATCCGCCGTGAACGTCGTGTTGAACTAATGGCAGAAGGTTATCGTTATCACGACTTAATGCGTTGGGCCTGCGGTATTCGCCTGAACCAACCGAAATTGGGTATCATTCCAGACAAAGCAACAAGTGAGAATGATTTAAATGGATATAATACAAAAGATTATGAATCCATTAAATCCGGATTAGGTTTCGTAGACGGTGCCATTGATGTTTATACAAAACGAATGACAAATCCTGTTCCAAACTTTATAGATCCCAAGAACTATTTGTTCTCTATTCCGACAAACCAAATCGGATTAAATCCCAATTTAAAACAAAATCCGGGATGGGATTAATTGAAATATTTTGATAATTTTTTTTCAAAAGGTCTGCTCTTCATAACAGAAGGGTGGACCTTCTTGTATTTGAAAAATCCACATTATTTCAATAGCTTTTGATTTTAAGGTCCATCTTCACAACTTCAGCAAACAATTCATATATATCAACTCCCTATAAATACTGAAATACCAAGAATATGAAGTGATTTAAGACTACACAATTCACATAGTTCAAAACAACTATCTAATCAGTTACAAAGAAAGTGAAAGAGGTAAATGCTACCTTCTTATAAGTCTATTAAATGAGACAGTAATCATACAATATGATTTAAAAAAATACATACAGCTTATTGGCTATCGAGGAAAAGGCACTGACCTACAGAGAGAAGATGTATACCTTATTCCACAAAACAACTATCTTTCTATAAATGGATAATACTTCTTTTCACAGCCAGAAGATATCGAGTTCAAAACATATATGTTTTAAAAACGAAACACCTATGTTTTGAATTCGAAACATAGGTGTTTTGAAATAAGAAATATAAACGATCACATCAATAGTCTTTCTCATTCGCCAGATTCCACATATTCAGAAAAGAGGCTTTCGTTATGTCGACAATCTTATTCCAGTTTATCTTTTCCACATGGTCGCTTGGCATATGATAGTCAGGATGACCATCCGTATGGTACCAGATGACCGGAATATCCAAAAGAGCGAACGAAGCGTTATCGCTCCCCCCTACCGGCTTATCCCACGGACGATAATCAGGAGTCAGATTCAAGCCATATTTCTTGATATCGTTTTTCAACCAATCGCCAAACACAGGATGCGCTTCCGTATAGAAATAAACGACATGCATCGGCTTGGACTCGTCTTTATTACGGCCAATCATGTCGTAATTCAGATACCCCTTCACCTTATCCATCTCCAAGAATGTCTGCACGAAATATTTGGAGCCTAACAAGCCTTTCTCTTCACCATCCCAGAAGGCGAAAATAACGGTTCGCTCCGGTTGAACCCCCGTCGCTAAAAACGCCTTAGCGACCTGCAGGACAGCTGAAACACCCGAAGCATTATCGTCGGCCCCGTTATAGACCCGGTCACCGTCCAGCATCGGGTCAAAGCCGAGATGATCGTAATGGGCGCCAATAATCACATATTCGTTCGGGTTCTTACCCTCGATCTTCCCCAAGATGTTGTTCATCGACAACTTCTGATGAACACCTTGTTTCAACTTCGCGATCGAATCCGGATGAACCTGGAAACGGCCCTTCTTCTGCCGTTCCTTGTTATAAGCCTCAAAAGGTTGGTAATAGGATTCGAACAGAGGTTCGATCCCCATCGTTTTCAAATTAGATACAATATATTCACCGGCAATACGCCCACCACGGAAACCAGCTTCACGCCCTTCCAATGCATCGCTTGCCAGAAAACCGATATAGGCCTCGGCATTTGCCCTGTTAATGACATCCAGCCCTTTCTTTTCAGGCAACTCGGCCCATAGCGTAGCACTTAGTGCAATAGAGGCTAAAAACAATCCCGTTTTTCTCATTTCGATATTGTGTTTTACAGATTATAGTTTTCTACATTATGCAAATATACGGATATTTGTATACATTCGAACTATAATGACAGAACACAAATATGATTTTAGTGTGGTTGTAGACAAGAGCAGGACTGACTTCATTAAAATAAAAAAAGGCCAAACTCCGCTATCTCATAAGCGTCGAATACCTCCCCCTTTTATCTCTCACCAGTCTTTCAAAAGACTACGGTGAAGAGACTACATCTAACAAATTATTTACTGTTTAATACTCAATTTTTAGAGCTTTCGCTCATTTGGCTCACCAATCTGCGAATCTCAGCATTTACTCGCTGGCACATTGAACCATTTCCTACTGACTGATAACGATCAGCCTGATAACGCAACATCGCTAAAGTACGCATACTTTTTTCGTTTTCTCTCATCATCATAATTTTACTCATTTAAGTTCTCCACGCTTGGAGAACGATTAATAATAACTAAACCTAAACTTTCTTTTTCTTTTTGTTTACAGTGCAAAGATAAGTATTTTATTTGAATTTATGCTGTAAAACATATTCGATGTCTACTATTTAACTATATTTAGGTTTTGATTAAATACTTTTCATCTCGATTTATCTAAACGACAGTAGCCAATTCACCTGTAGTCGAGTCGATTACAAATCCGCGGACCGTTATATCTTTTGGGATCAACGGATGTTTTTGTACTTGAGCCACTGTTTCACGAACGGAACCTTCCAGGGTGTCGAACCCACGCAACCACGATTTGAAATCAATGCCGCAGTAACGCATCATATCGATATGCTCCGAAGGGATACCACGCTTCTTCATTACCTCAATCATCTGTTCGCTGTCCATATGCTTGGCACCGCAATCGGTATGACCGACAATCATGACTTCGTTCACACCTAATTCATAAATGGCAACCAACAGACTCCGGATCACACTTCCGAAAGGATGGGAAATAATCGCCCCAGCATTCTTGATGATCTTGACATCCCCGTTCTTTATTCCCAAAGCTGCCGGCAGCAGTTCCGTAAGACGCGTATCCATACAAGACACTATCGCAATTTTCTTATCAGGATATTTATTGGTGATAAACCTCTCGTATCCTTTACTCTTTACAAATTCACGATTAAATTTCAATAACTCGTCTATCATAACTATCTTATATATATGTAACAGTTCAAAATCAAATAATGTTGAAATGTTTCAACGCATTGTATACACCATTCTCGTCGACAGAGGTGGTCACATAACCAGCTGCACTCATCACGTCTTCGGCCGCATTTCCCATAGCAACCCCAATCCCGACATGGCTAAGCATCTGAATATCATTACCACCATCACCAAAGGCCATACATTCGTCCAGACCGATATGGTAATGTTCCAGCATTTTGTCAATCCCGACCCGTTTACTGCTTCCAAGCGGTACGATATCTGTAAAAAGAGGGTTCCACCGCGTGGATTCACAATGCGACAAGACCTTCATAATACGTTTCTCCTGCTCTGCCGTAAAAAAGGCGATCAACTGGTAGACCGTCTTTCCATAAATATCCTCGATCGGACGGATTGGAGGAGCCGGGAAGTTCAACAGATGAAACACATCATTGACCGCCTTATCCGTATAGTTCATAAAAATCTCGTCTTCCTGCACAAAGGCACAAGGGAATTCGCCTTCTTTTTCCTGGTAACGAACCAAGGCTTCGATATCCTTATCGGGAATGCTATGCTTATAAAGCACATCGTCCTTTCCGGCAAACACATAGCCACCATTCAAAGTTACATATCCATCGAACTCAAGATCGCCCAGATTGTTAATCGAACGGCGATGACGACCAGTTGCTATAAATACTTTTATCCCCTTCTTCTTCAACAATTCGATCGCATGAAGGGTAGATTTCGGGACTACATGTGTTTTAAAGCTGACCAATGTCCCATCAATATCAAAAAATACTGCTTTAATCATAACCTAAACTCATTACCTTTTAAACCTCAACAAAGGTAAGAATAATTACGGATTTCCAAAGGTCATATAAAATCACTATATTTGAACGCTGAAACATTTTATTTGCAAACATGAAAACACATCTCTACTTATTGACAATACTATTCATATCCGTTCCATCCGTCTTTGCACAAGAGATTGAGAAAGAAACCGTTCCTGGACAAGAACCAACTTTGGTCGAACGACTTACAGGAGGGAAAAAGGTGATTGAAAGCGCAGAAATGAATTTTCAGCTTTTTACTTCGGCAAACGCCAATTTCATCGGTTCCGATTTCGACGGCATGAACTTCAAGCTGAATCGTGTCCGATTGGAAATAAAAGGGGATGTATGGAAAAACCTTTCCTATCATTACCGGCAGTCGTTTAATAAATATTCGGACCCTTATTCGCTGGACAATCTTTCGTCCTCGCTCGAATTGGCTTATGTCAACCTGAAAGTACATGACAAGTTCGGCTTTACGATCGGTAAGCAGTTTGTCAATTTCGGAGGATACGAATATTTTGTCAATTCGATAAAAGTCCGTGAGTTCAGTGAGTTCAACAACCTACTGACCTGCTATCAGGCTGGTATTTCAGGCAACTGGCAGATCAATCCTGACCACGAACTTTGCTTTCAGATCGTGAACAACCGAAGCGGACAGGACAACGAAATCTACCCGACCGGATTGCCCGACAACACACGAGAAGCAAAAGTTCCTTTCATGTATACGGTAAACTGGAACAGCTACTATTTCGACCGCATCCTGCAACTCCGTTATGCCGCTTCCGTAGGACAACAGACACAGAAACGTTATTCTTATTACTTCACCTGCGGCAACACGATCGAGAAAGGACCTCTGCTGACTTATCTGGACATCATGTACACCCGGCAGGGATTGGACCAGCACGGCGTTATCAGCCGTCTGCCAGAGACAGCCCAGACAGCTTGCAATACCGAGTATCTATCGGTCATCGCCGATGTGGACTACCGGATTCACCCGCGCTGGAACCTCTATGTGAAAGGTGCTTATGAAACCGGAAAAGTGTACAAGGCGAACGGACCATTTGCCAAAGGCATGTACCGCCGTTCCTGGAATGCACAGAGCAGTCTCGAATTTTTCCCGATCAAGAACAGTGATCTTTTCATCTTTCTCCTTTATACATATCGCGGCGTAAAACTTGAAAAAGCAGCCTTGGATATGGGAGCAGTCGATCCCGACACGCATCGTATTTCGTTAGGGCTGGTCTATTCGATTCCGGTATTCTAAACTTTCTCTTTCAAGGCAGTTTTGCCACCCTCTATTCCCAGAAATGAAATCACAATGAGGGTGTCAAAATACCTTTGCCATGGCCTTTTAGGAACGGATTTACAAGGGATCATTCAAACAAAGCCGATCCAATCAAATTATACCGGAAATTTTTATTATCATAGACCTCCAAGCCTTTAACCTTGACACCGATCAGTGTCGAGCGATATAGATTCTCCACGTTGAGAACATTGTATTTTCCTTTTGGCAGCTCCATATACTTATCTAAGGGCTGCAAATAGACAACCGTATATACCAACGGGCTGACATAGCCGTTCTGACCGGTTCCTCTGCTCCGTTTCTCGTATTTTTCTGCATCATCCATGCTCACAGGGATAAAGAACGCCTGATCCGGATTAACCGGCATAAAATTGAAACCGTTGAAAGGAATACATTGTTTGGGAGAACTGCCCGAACGTGTCGGATAGGACAATGGATAGCCTTTATGGTCAAAATCATAACCGTTATGGTTATTGTTCACTTTTATGAAATAAGTTTTCGTAAAATCAAAATCGGCCATTCCCTTTTCCAAGCGAGCCTGATATTCGCCTTTCAGTTTACGGAATTTAAACTGATCGCGCCGGCATTCCTGCCCCAATTCTTTATTGACGACACTGATATAATTCAAGACCACCTTGTCGTCTATCGGTAATTTATTGACACGAACACAGCAAATAAACATTTGTTCGAGCGTCATCTCCTCGCATTTTATAACAGGTTCAGGCATATTCACGACGATCTCGCCTTGTTCGATCGCACGATCAATCTCCACGAACAGTTTCTTATCGGGAGCTTTCTCACTTTCCAAGGCAAACACGACAGCTTCGTTCAGGAACATATTCTTATCTTCCGGCCGGATAATCTCACGGATTGTTACCTTGGAGAAAGGCAAATCCTTTCCATTGAACGCCTCATACCGAACCTTTCCATAGGTATCCGTATACGCGTATTTCAAATGGCTATACTTAGTCGAACTCAGATAGAAATCTCCGAGAGTAAGCACATCACCGGTTTTGAATGTATCTCCACTATACGTTTCATACGATTCCTGTGCATAAACAGGGAAAAGAAGGAAAGATAAGCAAAAAAGAAGGCATAAAAAATGTTTCATATTCATTAGATTAGTTAGACCTTTATTTCGTTAAAACGCGATAAAGATAAACTTTTTCCAAAATATATGAAACAAATGATATTACAATAAATAGACATCATTTATATCCAGCTTGAACTGCAGGCCAAGAAATTCCGCCGCTTTCCTACAAAGTAGCATCCGTCCGGTAAAAATCTCGAAATAGTCCATCACAGCACAGATTTCGGTGTTGATCTTCAAATCGAGAGTGATCGTTTTCGAATCCGGCTCCAATATAACATCCGATTTTTCGGCTGCATAATTTACCCGATCATGGATATCGAAATTAATCGTGGAACGGTTACGGACACGGCTGCGACGCACATCCGTCTTATCAGCGATTATCAGAGCAGCTGCAACGGCATTTACAGCAGCAGCCGTCTGTTCGTCATGGTTTCCGATAGCTGTAATAACGGTCGCCACATCTTCAGGCGGCATTCCCATCTTATCCAAAATACGAAAAGCCATCATAGCCCCACTTTGGGCGTGGTCGATGCGGTTCACCACATTGCCTATATCGTGCATGAAACCGGCGATACGAGCCAATTCCACCTCATGCGCATCATATCCTAACTTCTCCAATAAATCCCCTGCTACTTTCGCAACCTTCGTGCAATGGGCAAAGCTATGCTCCGTGTAGCCGATTGCTTTCAACGACTCGTCCGCTTGTTTGATATAAGTCCGGATCTCTTCGGAATTGCGGACATCTTCATATGTTACATTCATATTTTTATCTTTACTATATATGTTAATTAAACACAGAAATATTCCATTTTGTTCTGCCGAAGAACCAGAAGGACATGAATTTCATATTACAAAAGCCTTTTACCGGTCTTTATTGGAATAATAAAAAAGAAGGTGTGTCGTAATACCCGATGCGCCTTCTTTTTTTTCGTTGACTATAAAAATCGGCTCATTTTTTTAAGCTGCGATATTTTGAGGACAGTTTTCAGCAGCCATACGTTTGTAGCTACGCAGACGCCACTTAGCGTTTTCTTCTGCGGCAGCAAACAATTCAGCAGCTTCAGCTGGATACTGTTTTGCAACAGATGCGAAACGAACTTCACCTTTCAGGAAGTCTTGGAACTTACTCCAATCCGGTTCTTTGGAATCCAATGTGAACGGGTTCTTGCCTTCAGCTTCCAGAGCAGGATTGTAGCGCCACAAGTGCCAGTAACCACATGCAACAGCTTCTTTTTCTTCAGCCTGAGATTTGCCCATACCCTTCTTTAAACCGTGGTTGATACAAGGAGCATAAGCGATAATCAAAGAAGGACCGTCATAAGCTTCAGCTTCGCGGATAGCCTTCAAAGTCTGAGCCTGATCAGCACCCATAGCGATCTGAGCGACATAAACGTAACCGTAAGTAGTAGCCATCAAACCCAAGTCTTTCTTGCGGACTCTCTTACCGGCTGCAGCAAACTTGGCGATTGCACCGACCGGAGTAGCCTTTGAAGACTGACCGCCTGTATTTGAATAAACTTCAGTATCCAGAACCAGGATATTCACATTCTTACCGGAAGCAATCACGTGGTCCAAACCACCATAACCGATATCGTAAGAAGCACCGTCACCACCGATAATCCACTGTGAACGTTTTACCAAGAAGTGGCTCAATTCGGCGATAGTAGCGCAATTCGGACATTTATCCTTAGCTGCTTCAACCATCGGAATGATCAGAGCTGCCAGTTCTTTCGTCTTATCGGCATCGTTCTGATTTTCGATCCATGCAGTGAATGCTTCCTTATATTCGGCCGGAGTGCCTTCATAAGCAATGGCAGCTTCCATTGCATTCTGGATACGTGCACGCATCTTTTCGTTAGCCAATTCCATACCCAAACCGAATTCACAGAAGTCTTCGAACAGAGAGTTAGCCCATGCAGGACCTTCACCCTTTTCGTTTGTCGTATACGGAGTAGATGGAACAGAACCCGAATAGATAGAAGAACATCCCGTAGCGTTAGCAACCATTTCACGATCACCGAACAACTGGGAAATCAGTTTTACGTACGGAGTTTCACCACAACCGGAGCAAGCGCCTGAGAACTCGAACAACGGAGTTGCGAACTGAGAATTCTTCACATTAGACTTGATGTCTACCAAACTCTGCTTAGAACTTACATTAGCCACACAGTATGCCCAGTTATCAGCTTCAGCCAACTGACCTTCCAGCGGAGCCATAGACAACGCCTTGTTGCCCTTGAATCCCGGACAGATATCGGCACAGTTTCCGCAACCCAAGCAGTCCATAACATCTACCTGCATACGGAACTTCATCCCCTTCATTGTAGCCGGAGCTTTCACATCCAACATCGGGAAGTTTGCACCCTTCTGTTCTTCGTCATTCAAAACGAACGGACGGATAGAAGCGTGAGGACAAACGTAAGCACACTGGTTACACTGGATACAGTTTGCCTCATTCCAAACCGGAACAAATGCAGCTACACCACGTTTTTCATATTTTGCAGTACCCTGATGCCATGTACCGTCTTCGATGCCCTTGAAAGCAGAAACCTTCAGTAGGTCGCCATCCTGTGCATTAATAGGACGAACCACTTCGTTGATAAATGCAGGATCGTTGTTTACAACCTCTTCATCATCCGGCAGGTTAGCCCATGCAGGATCAACAGTCAACTGGTTGTATTCGCCACCACGATCAACAGCAGCATAGTTTTTGTTTACAACATCTTCACCCTTCTTGCCATAAGACTTCACGATGAACTTCTTCATCTGTTCGATAGCCAGATCAACAGGAATTACACCTGTGATACGGAAGAATGCAGACTGCAGGATTGTATTGGTGCGGTTACCCAAACCGATTTCCAATGCGATCTGTGTAGCATTGATATAATAAACCGTAATATTTTTCTGAGCGAAATAACGTTTTACACGGTTAGGCAGGTGTTTTGCCAATTCTTCGCCATTCCATACCGTGTTCAGCAAGAATGTACCGTTCTCACGCAAACCGCGAGTCACATCGTACATACGCAGGTAAGCCTGAACGTGGCAAGCCACAAAATTCGGTGTGTTTACCAAATAGGTAGAGCGGATCGGATGATCACCGAAACGCAGGTGAGAACAAGTGAAACCGCCGGATTTCTTAGAGTCGTAAGAGAAATAAGCCTGGCAATATTTATTTGTATTGTCACCGATGATCTTGACTGAATTCTTGTTGGCACCGACAGTACCGTCTGCACCCAAACCGTAAAACTTAGCTTCGAACATGCCTTCGCCACCCAATGCGATCTCTTCTTTCTGAGGCAGGGAAGTGAATGTTACGTCATCTACGATACCGATCGTGAACTGGTTCTTCGGCATCGGCAGTGCCAGGTTTTCATATACGGAAAGGATCTGGGCAGGAGTCGTATCCTTAGACCCCAAACCATAACGGCCGCCTACGATAACCGGAGCATCTTCCTGGCCATAGAAACAGTCTTTTACATCCAGATACAGAGGTTCGCCTACTGCACCCGGTTCTTTTGTACGGTCCAAAACAGCAATACGCTTAGCAGTCTTAGGAACAGCTGCCAAGAAGTGTTTAGCCGAGAACGGACGATACAAGTGAACGGAAACCAAACCTACTTTTTCACCCTTAGCTGTCAGGTAGTCGATAGCTTCGCGTGCAGCTTCCGTAACAGAACCCATTGCAATGATTACGCGTTCTGCATCTTCAGCTCCGTAGTAATCGAACAAACCGTATTTACGTCCTGTGATCTTGGAGATTTCATTCATATATTCTTCTACGATAGCAGGAACTGCATCATAGTAAGAGTTGCTCGATTCTCTATGCTGGAAGAAGTGGTCAGGGTTTTCAGCCATACCGCGTGCAACCGGAGTTTTCGGATTCAAGGCACGTGCGCGGAATTCAGCCAACGCCTTCTGGTCGATCAGCGGAGCCAAATCTTCATTTTCCAATGCTTCGATCTTCTGGATTTCGTGAGATGTACGGAAACCGTCGAAGAAGTTCACGAACGGAACACGGGATTTGATTGTAGCCAAGTGGGCAACACCTGCCAAATCCATCACTTCCTGTACAGAACCTTCGGCCAACATGGCGAAGCCTGTCTGACGGGCAGACATTACGTCTTGATGGTCACCGAAGATACACAGTGCGTGAGAAGCCAATGTACGAGCAGATACATGGAATACGCAAGGCAGCAATTCACCTGCGATCTTGTACATGTTCGGGATCATCAGCAACAAACCCTGAGAAGCCGTATAAGTCGTAGTCAGTGCACCAGCCTGCAACGAACCGTGAACTGCACCGGCAGCACCACCTTCAGATTGCATTTCCTGCACCATTACAGTTTCGCCGAAAATATTCTTACGTCCGGCAGCAGCCCATTCATCTACATATTCTGCCATCGTAGATGACGGAGTGATGGGGTAAATCGCAGCAACTTCACTGAACATATAGGAGATATGTGCAGCAGCCTGGTTACCATCACAGGTTAAAAATTTCTTCTGTTTTGTCATAGACTCTTACTATTAGTATTAAAAAAAATTTCAATATAAAAAGCCGAAAAGCCAAAGCGGGATCATGTTGCCCTCTCCTACTTCGACCTTATCGATTGCATAATACAGATCAGGATTATTCTTCACCTTCATGTTTTCTTCAATCCTGAAATTATGCATCCCATTGACTAAGAAATGTGCATTCTTCCCGCCCTCATTCAATTTATTATCCTTCAAAAGCTGGTTATAAAAGAATGATTCGCGGACAGACTGCATATTCACTTCCATCGGCCGGATGGGATACATCAAATTGGAGTTATACATATACACTTTAGAGGGTTTCTTGGGGAAGGACTCTCCCACCGGATAAAGTATGTTCATCAAACGGGCATCGGCCAAATATTTGATATAGTTCATCACGGTGGCCCGCGAAGTCTCTATGTCTTTGCTCAACTGACTCACATTGGGCGTACAAGGAGCGCTTGTCGCCAACAGGTAAAGCAGCTTACGCAGTTTCGGCAGATAGCTTTGTTCGATTTGTTTTATGTATAACACATCTACCTCCAGCATCATATTCATGGTCTTTAGCAAATTCTCCGAGAAATTGCGCTTCTCCAAGAAGAACGGGTAGAAACCATGATGCAGATAGTCCTGAAAGTATGCCATCGGTTTTCCCACCGAGCAGATGCCTTTCGCAATCTCCTGATGGTCCACCAATATTTCTCCAAACGTATAAGCCGGAAAACTGTTCCCGGACATCAGATTAAAAAATTCCCGGAATGAGAAACCTCGCAGGTTATACGAAACCACCTTACCTGACAGATCGGGATTTTCATCTTTCAACCGCATAACGGAAGAACCGGAAAAAATGATCTTCAAATCAGTGAAGTTATCGTAACAATAGCGGAGTTCTTTCGACCATCCCGAATATTTGAACACTTGGTCGATCAGCAGCACTTTTCCCCCTTTTGCCCTGAACTCAGAAGCAAAATCGACCAACGTACGTTCCGTAAAATAAAAATGATTCAGATTTATGTAAAGACACTCTTTATTATCCGCGCCAAAATGCTCGCGGGCATAATCCAGCAGAAAAGTCGTCTTTCCCACTCCGCGAGACCCCTTAATACCGATCAACCGATCATTCCAGTCGATCTCGTCCATCAGCCCTCTGCGAACCGGCGAATACAAGTGTTCTACCAGATATTTATGTGTTTTAAAGAATGCTTCCACTTTTTCAATTGACAATTAACAATGGACAATTGACAATTTATCCATCCCGTTAAACGAGGCAAATATAGATATTTTTTCCGAATTGCAATGCAGAGTTTGCAATTTTGATAAAAAACATCTATTCCAAATTATCAATTATCCATTTTTTATTGTTAATTATTCAATTATCGTTATCCACCCATAGGTATCAGGTTCATCGCCATACTGGATAGCACGCAGTTTATTGTATAGTTTTTCACAAACAGGACCCGGTTTGCCGTCTTTTGCAATCACATAAGACTTATTGACATCCAAATCATCGATCTGTGAAATCGGAGCAATAACCGCAGCAGTTCCACATTCGGCAGCTTCATCGAACGCAGCGATTTCTTCTACCGGAACCGGACGGCGTTCCACCGTCAGGCCCATATCGGTTGCCAACTGCTGCAAACTCTTGTTCGTGATAGAAGGCAGGATAGAGTGAGACTGCGGAGTGATGTAGCTGTTGCCACGAATTCCGAAGAAGTTGGCTGGGCCGCATTCGTCCAAATATTTCTTTTCTTTCGGGTCCAGATATAAAACAGCGGCGTAGCCCAGCTCATGAGCCTTTTCGCCCGCAACGAGACTGGCGGCGTAATTACCACCGACTTTGATCGTACCGGTTCCCTGAGGGGCAGCACGATCGTAATCGCGCATGATACATACTTTGGAGGGTTTGAAACCACCCTTAAAATACGGTCCCACCGGCGTCACAAACACCATGAACATATATTCGAGAGCCGGCTTCACACCCACCTGGGCACCCAAACCGATCATCAACGGACGGATATATAAAGCAGCCCCGCTTTCATAAGGGGGGACAAAACGTTCGTTCAGTTTTACGACCTTACGGATAGCTTCCTCGAACTTCTCAACGGGCAACTCGGCCATTTTGATACCGCGGCTGGAAGATTGCATGCGTTTGCCGTTCTCATCCATACGGAACACACGGATCTTGCCGTCTCTCCCTTTGAACGCCTTCAATCCTTCAAACGACTCCTGTCCATAATGCAAACATGTGGCAGCCATATGAATATTGATGATCTCGGAAGAACTAACTTCGAGCTCGCCCCATTTACCATCCCGATAGTAACACCGTACATTATAGTCTGTCTTCATATAACCGAATGACAGATCAGACCAATTAATATTTTCCATATCTTATCGTAATTAGATTATTGACAGGCAAAGGTATTAATAAAAAATGAAAAACGGCAACCGTTACTCATTTAATCCTCGCAGGAAAATAATCCCGCAAATTGTCGCAATGCGTACAGGCAAATTCGGCTACACTCTTATTGTACACCTTGCCTCAAATCTCATTGGTCCAAATCGAAACTACTGCTGCATCTAATTCGATTTTATATCCCATTTAATTCAAATTACACACAATGGTAATATTTTTTAACAGATATAAGATTCCTACACCTCACTATCAATCAAGATTTTAACCCAAAATCGCATTTTAAAGAGAGATATTGTCTATTTTAACACTCATTTACCCCTTCAAAAACGGCAAAAATAACAAGAACGATAGATGCAAATTGCAGATTATATCGTATCTTTGTGAAGAAGCAACAAAAAGACATGATGGAAACTCAGCAACGAAACACGGAATATCGACACGTGGAAAATTCAAACAACATAAACAATCAACATATTGGGCAGACAAACATAACTGTTTTTTATGTACATTTGTCCACCCAAATAAATAAATAACATGAAAGTAATCGATCTGATCAATAGCAGCAAGAGTACTGCTTTCTCATTTGAAATACTTCCTCCGTTGAAAGGAAACAGCATACAGAAAGTATATAATGTCATAGACAAACTGATCGAGTTCGATCCTAAATACATTAATATAACATCCCATCACAGCGAATATATCTACAAGACTTTGCCAGATGGTAGCTTTCAGAAAATCAACATCCGCAAACGTCCCGGATCGGTCGCCATCGCTTCGGCTATCCAAAATAAATATGGTATAACGGCTGTTCCTCATATTATATGCAAGGGATTTACAAAAGATGAAACGGAATATGCACTGATCGACCTGAACTTTTTAGGTGTTTATGACCTGTTGTTGCTCCGCGGGGATGTCAAGACACTGGAAGCCGGACAAAAAACAGACATATACCACGAACATGCAACCGACCTCCAGCAGCAGGTGAACGACTTCAACAAAGGGATCGCCATCGACGGATCTGCTTTCGAAGCCAATGAAACCCCGTTCTCTTACGGAATGGCTTGCTATCCGGAAAAGCATGAAGAAGCCCCCAATATGGACTCGGATATTTTCTATCTGAAAGAGAAAGTAAAGAACGGGGCGGACTACTTGGTGACACAGATGTTTTTCGACAATGAAAAATATTACGCATTCGTAGACCGATGCCGGGCGGAAGGCATTACGGTCCCCATCATTCCGGGTATCAAGCCGATCGTATTCAAGAACCAGCTCACCGTGCTGCCTAAGATATTCCGTTCAGACATTCCCGAACCGTTTGCAACGGAACTTCGTAAATGCAAAACGGACGATGAAGCGAAAGCCGTCGGTGTCGAATGGTGCATCCAGCAATGCAAAGACTTGATTGCACACGGCGTTCCGAGCCTACATTTCTATACGATGATGGCATCGGATAGCGTCTATAAGGTGGCAAAAGAGGTGTATTGAAAGCACGAAAACATCGTTTCATAAGCACGAAACTATATTTCCATGCCTATGAAACGATGTTTTCATGCCGAAGGAACTATATTTTCAAGCAATCGTAATCTCCCCGATCAGCGAACAATTCAGATGTTCCTTTACTTCGTCCGGCGTCATACCATGCCCGAACAGGAACATCAGCTTGGCAACCGCACATTCGGTCGTGCTGTCGTAACCGCTCACCACGCCGGCCTGCAACAATTTGCGACCGGTTTCATAGCGGTGCATTTCCACGCTCCCGGCAAGGCATTGGGTGACATTGACAATGACGATCCCCCGTTCGACCGCATCCTTCAACATCTCCAGCAACCAGTCATATCCGGGCGCATTCCCGCTACCGAATGTTTCCATCACGACGCCTTTCAAGCCGGGAATATTCAAGATGCTTTCCACAACCTGCGGAGAAATTCCAGGAAATATTTTCAAGATTGCAATATTCCGGTCCAACAAGTAATGAGGTTTCAGCGGTTTCCGGGATACCGGATGGTAAATCTGGGAGACATCATACTTAATCGAAATACCGGCATGTGCCAACGGAGGATAATTATAGGAACGGAACGCATTGAAATTATCCGCATTCGTCTTGCTGGTACGATTCCCGCGCAGCAGGTCGTTCTCAAAGAAAATACAAACTTCAGGAACCAGCGGCATATCATTTTCACGGGCAGCGGCAATCTCTATCGCCGTAATCAGGTTTTCCTTTCCATCCGTACGAAGCATACCGATCGGAAGCTGTGAACCGGTCAGGATCACCGGCTTACTCAGATTTTCCAGCATAAAGCTCAAAGCGGAAGCGGTAAAGGCCATCGTATCGGTCCCATGCAGAACGACAAAGCCATCGTAATCATGATAATGTTCCGCAATGACATGCACGACCTTCATCCATGAATCCGGTCCCATCTCCGATGAATCCATCGGCGGGTCGAATTGAATAGACGAGATTTTATATCCGAGATTTTTTAGTTCGGGAACATGTTCCTCCAAATGTTCGAAGTTAAAAGCCTCCAAAGAGCCTGTTTCAGGATTTTCTATCATTCCGATAGTACCTCCCGTATATATAATCAGAATAGAAGCGTCATCTTTGCATACATTCATCATACAATCCGTATTTATGTAATTTTCTTTTTTACAATGCAAAGATAATACTATCATTTTGAAATCAAATACCGAAACAAAACAATTAAAACATATTCAAAACTATCTTCACAAGAATAATCATAAGAAAAAAATATTACATTTTGTCAACTGCAAAAAAACACAAATCACCGTCTCAGTTTTTATCGATCAGGCAATAGAAGTAAGCAATACACCAAAAACATACAACAAAATGAAAAAAGTTTGTTATCGGATAGGGGTTTTTCCAAGCATCTTAGTCTTATCGACGAAATAATAAATTTTACGAAGATGAAATACATACTGTTTATCGCAATGGATTTGGCCTTATATCCTTTTTTGCTTGTGCTTTTTATTGGTAAATGCATTAAAGAGAAAATACAGATCGCACATTAAGATGAGGTTTCTTATTTCCTCGATTATTCGTACCTTTGCTCTATCAACTCAATAAGAAGCAACATGTACTTCAAGGATATTATCGGTCAGGAAGAAATAAAAAAACGGCTTATACATTCGGCACAGACAGGTGTCGTCCCGCATGCCCAGCTATTCACGGAACAGGGGGGTGCAGGCGCCTTTCCTCTCACACTGGCTTACGCACGTTATCTGAACTGTACGAACCGGACGGAAACGGATTCATGCGGGCATTGTCCGTCATGCCTGAAGTATAACGAGTTGGCCCACCCGGACCTTCATTTCGTGTTCCCGATCGTTTCCAAGAAGGATAAGAAAAAAGATGTCTGCGACGATTACCTCACCGAATGGAGAGGTTTCCTGAAAGACCGTCCCTATTTCGATATAGACGGCTGGCTGGATTATATCGATGCCGGCAACTCACAAGCTCTGATCTACTCGAAAGAGAGCGACGAGATTATCCGGAAACTGAGCCTTAAGATATACGAAGCGACTTACCGCATCCTGTTGGTATGGCTACCGGAAAAACTCCACCCGACCTGTGCCAACAAACTCCTGAAGATCATTGAGGAACCTCCCCGGAACACGGTGATCCTGATGGTATCGGAACTTCCCGACCTGGTTTTAGGAACCATCCTGTCCCGTGCGCAACGTATCAACGTACGTGGCATTCATCCGGAAGATATCGCCGCCTCCATGATTTCCCGGTTCAACCTGACTCCCGAAGA
>NZ_MNQY01000098.1:33343-36018 GCF_001915675.1 Parabacteroides sp. merdae-related_45_40
GGCGTGAACGGCAGAAGAACTTTCTTTCTTATTGCCAGCATCTGATACGCGAGAACTTCATGTACCGGTTCCAGTCGCCGGAACTCAATTATATGAATACGGACGAAGCTGGATTTGCCGTGAAGTTCGCTCCTTTCATCAATGAACGGAATGTGATCGACATCATGGACGAGTTGGCAAAAGCGGAACGGCATGTGACGCAAAATGTGAACGCAAAGATGGTCTTTTTCGATCTTTCCCTACGGCTTACCGTATTGATAAAACGGTAATTCCAGATAAGTTGTCACAGCTTTTTATTCTGCCAGTTTCCTTTCCAGAGATAGAAGAAAGCGGACAGGATCATCAAATCGTAGACATGCTCCGTTGTCCAGCAGACCGCCACATCCGCATGCATCCGGATACCGACCCACAGTGCATAGAGAACATAGACAAAGATACTTGCCATATCAATCAGCAATGCCGTCTGCGTATTTCCCGTTCCCGACACACTGAAAAAGAAGATAAAGGCCGGAACCGCAATCAGATAAGAGGAAAGCATCACCCAAAGGGACGATACAGAACCGGCAATCAGATCCGTATTATCCGTATAGATACGCAATACAAGTTCCGGAAATAGGGCGATCAGGATACCGAGCGGCAAAACGAAGTAATAGCAAATCCGTATCATACGTCCGCACAATCCCATCACCTGTTCCGGCTTTCCAGCACCAATCAGATTGCTGACCAGCGAACTGGAGGTCGAAGCAAAGGCATTGACAAACATAAACAGAAACGAAGAAATGCTTCGTACCACATTCGTAATCGCCAACGACCGCTCTCCCTGATGCTCCATCACGACAAAGAACACGAACCAGCCTAAAAAAGCAATCCCGTGCTGAATCATAATCCAGATAGAAACACCCAATATTTGCTTCAACATCCGAAAATCCATACCCGAATACTCAAACAACCCGTATTTCTCATAATCGACTTTCTTCCACGTATAAAGGATGAAGAACAGTACCGAAACAGCCTCCGAGACCGATGAAGCGATCGCCGCTCCGGCAATTCCCAATGCCGGTAATCCAAACTTTCCGAATATCAAGACATAGTTCAGCATCACATTGGTCAACACCATCACAACCGAATTTATGGTCAAGATCCTTGTTTTTGTAATACCGACATAAAAAGCCCTGAACATAACGGCCACAAAGGAGAAGAAAAAGCCATAGACACGCCAGTCCACATACTCCATCGTAGCTTGGTAGACTCCATCGGAATCGATCAGTTTGCGCAGGAAGAAAGGCGAATACAGATGCGAAAACGTAAACAGCAACGCTGCAAGCAACAACAGGAAAAACGTTCCCTGCAGAAAGACCGGACCGATCCGTTTATACTCCTGTGCACCGTTACGCCGAGCTATCAATACCTGCGCACCGATACTGAAACCGAAGCCAAGCATATAAATCACAAGATAATAGACTCCCGCCAATGCCGACGCTCCCAACTCGACTTCTCCTACCCGCCCCAAATAGGCCGTATCGGTCAACCCGATCATGTGTTCCATCAATAGACTCATCAAGACGGGGAATGTTATTTGCAGAATTTGTTTGTTCGTAAATTGCATATTGTCTGATAAAAAGGGGTGCAAAGATAATAATAAGAATGGATTGCACAATATAACCGGGAGATATTCGTTTTTATAAAAATGAACCGGTATGATGGTGCGTATAATTTATTAATGATATTCCTATGAAAGCGAAATTATTGCTGATATTCTCTCTGTCATTTTACCTTTTCAGTTGTAACGGACAGAATTCCCATATCCCGGCAGCTGTCACTTCAGCCGCTCCAGTCAAGATCAATCGTTTCGACAAGGAGCTTTTAAAGCTGGTCGAAACGGACGACTCCTCCATGCAAGCCAAGCTTGTTCGCGAATACCCGCAAATGCTCGACATATTGGGAAAAGGTATCCTAAACATGAAGTCTCCGGCAATGCCCGGCTTCTTCGACAAATTGGCCAACTACTATTCCGAACCGACTTTGAAGGGGTTATATACCGATGCTGTCCGTCAATATGACAATGTTTCCCAGATCGAGCAAGCTCTCGGTAACGGTTTCACATGGTTGAAGACCTGTTTTCCTTCGATGCAGATTCCGGCCATCTATATGCACGTTTCCGGCTTCAATCAAAATGTACTGGTCGGCGACAGCCTGTTGTCCATCTCGATAGATAAATATTTAGGCGAGGAATATCCGTTATACCAGGACTTCTTCTATGATTTCCAGCGCCGGTTAATGACGCCTGAGCATATCGTCCCCGATTACCTTGCCGGTTGGCTGATGTCCGAGTATCCGTTTGAAGGAAAAGAAAATGTACTGCTCGACCGGATGATCTATGAAGGCAAAATAAAATATCTGATCCATCAAGCATTTCCTGAACTGAAGCCAGAAGTACTCATGGGCTACACGGAAACTTCCTATAACTGGTGCAAAGAGAATGAATCCAACCTGTGGAAGGCTATCATAGAACGCAAGCATCTTTATACGCCAGACCTGATGACGACAAATAAATACTTCGATAACGTCCCCAGCATATTCCTGGCAAGCGACGCTCCCGGAAATCTCGGCAGTTGGCTCGGCTGGCAGATTATCGACAAATATATGCGAGAAACGAATTCGACCCCAGAAGCCTT
>NZ_MNQY01000099.1:0-23036 GCF_001915675.1 Parabacteroides sp. merdae-related_45_40
CTTAAAGAAGCAACAGGATCAATCGTTTGGGAAGAGGATGTTTTCATGATGCAAAAATAAGAATTTTAACGCAATCCCCCAAGGTTTCAGACTGAGCCGTAAAAAATAGGCGGTATTCGATGTCCAGCTATGTCCTCTATTTGTCCAGTGCCCTTTTTTGATACACGCTTTTTAACTCTTTACTTTTGTCGGCAGATTAAATCTAGCTTAATGGAAGTATTTTCAATTATTATTCCTGTCTACAATCGTCCGGAGGAGATAGACGATTTATTAAACAGCCTTACCCGGCAGACATATGTACATTTTGAGGTTATCGTAGTGGACGACGGTTCTTCTATACCTTGTGAGCCCGTAGTCAATGCCTATAATGACCGCTTGAGGATTCGCTATTTCTATATAGAGAATTCAGGCCCGGGCTTGGCTCGCAATCAAGGGGTACGTTATGCGGAAGGAGAGATCGTGATTGTCTTGGATTCGGATTGTATCGTTCCGGCCAGCTATCTGGAACAAGTACACGAGTCCTTGATGCGTTATAAGGTGGATGCCTTTGGTGGTGCCGACAGGGCGCATTCTTCTTTTTCCGCTATACAAAAAGCGGTCAATTACTCGATGACTTCTTTCTTTACGACAGGAGGGATCCGAGGAAGCCGGAGACATTTGGATACATTCTATCCTCGGAGTTTTAATATGGGAATGCGGAAAGAGGTGTATGAAGCCTTGGGTGGTTTCTCTGATATGCGTTATGGAGAGGATATAGATTTTAGTATCCGGATTTTTGCGGCAGGCTATAAATGCCGTTATTTTCCGGGCGCTTGGGTCTATCATAAGCGAAGAACAAATTTCGTCCAGTTTTTCCGGCAAGTATGGCATTCGGGGTACGCTAGGATTATCTTGTACCAGAAGTACCCGGAATCATTGAAATGGGTACATTGCCTGCCGGCCTTATTTGTGGTAGGTCTGCTGGGGGTATGTATTTCCGCTTTTTTCGTTCCAAAGGTATGGGGGCTATTGTTATTTTATATTTCGCTGATCTTTTTTGACGCTTTAGTGAGAAATAAGAACGGAATCGTTGCGTTGTTATCTATCATAGCGGCTTTTGTCCAATTGATCGGATATGGGACAGGCTTTTTGGAAGCGATTTGGAGAGAGGGAATTCTAAGAAAGAAGTATTAAGATAATAAATACTATTTATATGAAGTTTGCGCTGCACACATCTACTGCCATAAGCTCGGTTCTAAAGGAGCCGGAGCATTTCTATGTAGATATTTATTATCTGATCATTTTAATCATCGTTACTTTTGCCCTACTTTTATTATCTTTTTTGCGTTATCACCTTTATAAGACAAAAAAGGAGAAAGAACTGAGAGAAATAGCGAGTCTTGTGGATAAAAATGAAATCTTGATACAACGTTATAGTCGTGAGATGTCGCACATCAAGGAGCAATTGGAAGCGAAGGAGAAATGCTTGATGGAATACCAGCATGCGGCTCAGTGGAAAGCGCATCGTGACGTGGAATCCTTGATCAAGGAAAAGGAACGTTTGGCGAAGTGTTTGCTGGAACAGTTGGATACGTTCAAGAAGTTGAAGATACTTTCTAAATCGGAAACGATATTGCCGGATTCGGATTGGAGAAACTTGATCGAGATCGTAAATACTCTTTATGATGATTTTATAAGTCGTTTACGTGTCGCTTATCCGGATTTGACGGAGGATGCCATTCGTTTTTGTTGCTTGATCAAATTGCGGCTAACCTCGGCGGAGCTGATGTCAGTCTTGAATGTGACGAAGGATGCTATCTATAAACGCAAATTTCGTTTGAAAAAAGAATTGATGCCAGATGATGATACTCGTTCCCTCGACGATTTCTTGGGAAGCTATTAGATCTGAACGAATAGTTTTCTTGTTAATAACTATGTTTTAGGGCATGATTTCGTTAAATCGAGTTAAGCGAATGAATTTTGCAAATAATTCAGTATGCTACATAACATAAAACCACCTATATTTGTACTGTGTTTTTCATGGTATTAGATTTAAGGTTAACAATTGAGATTGGCTGTCCGTGACGGATAGCCTTTTTTTGTATAGAGGCATGAATACACGAATTTTTGAGAACACTGCTTAAGCGCCCCTTTCCGAGGGTAACATCCATACTTTCAAAGTAAGCTAATTTCATCGGCAAAGTAAGTTAACTTGCTTTGGTATTTCAGCTAACTTACTTTGTCAATGAAGCTAATTGTATTTTTATGATCTTTTTCGGTTATTCTTTGTCTGTTTCGATTTTGTATACAATTGATGTGTTTTTGTACGCTTTTAGTTTAGTTATGCATTTAATAGTCAATTTTTTATTATATAATTTTGTCTTGTGTTTTTTTATGATTTCCTTGGTTAGCTGTTAGCACCAATTGATATATAAGGTTTGATGGCTAATAGAAGAGGGGGTAAGGAAAGAAAAATATCAAACGAATATACTTGGGACCTTAACGGACAGAACAAAATATAATATTATTCTGTTGATTGTTGTTGGAGGTAAGATTTCGTATTCCCTTAATTTATAAGAGTATATGCAAGAGAATAGGTATAATACATGTGATCGTTTTTTAGGCGGATTAGAAAAAGACTTTATTATTACGGAACAGATTGAAGATAGTCCATTGACTTCAGAGCCTTCTTTTTTGGATTACGGGATAATAGCAGTATGTAATAGAGGTAGTGCGATCATTCATTTGCTTGAAAATAAGCATGTATGGAATAAGAATGAATTGATTTTCTTATTTCCGAGACAGTTATGCTCAATGCGGAACGTGAGTGAGGACTTCTCGGCGAAGTTTATCATCATACCACATGTACTACATGGGGATGTATTAAGTTCCTTACGTCATTTTGATCCGGGATTTCATTTTTTCGTGAAGGATCATTTTTACTATAATATAGAGGATAATAATGGTATTGAGCGTTTTCAATCATTTTGCAAATTGATAGAGAATGAGCTTGAGCGGTATCGGGGTAATGGGCTTCTGAGGGAGCGGATTATATGTTACTTGGGGATTTTTTACATGGATGTTTACGACTATTATGTGAAAGTGCGTAAGAAAATCCCTTTCAGGACTAGTTTGAGAAAAGAGCAATTGATCTATGATTTCTGTAGTCTCGTGGCAGAGAATTTCAAGAATCACAAGAATGTCGGATTTTATGCGGATAAATTGAATATAACGACAACTTATTTAAGTGCGATCATGAATGAAAGGTGTGGCATTTCAGCCAAGGAGTTTTTATCTATCTATATAGTGTTAGAGGTAAAGTCGTTGCTACGTGACTCTCGATTAAATATACAGGAGATCGCTATATTGACTAATTTTCCGTCTCAATCGACATTGAATCGCTTTTTTCGTCAACGGACGGGAATGACTCTTTCTCAATATCGAAAACATATATTTTCAACATGATTATGTTTGATTTTCATATTATTTCTATAACTTTAAACTTCTGCTGCAATCGTTATTATCGTTCATTTGTTGTATAAATAACAGAGGAGATTGCTTGATTGATTTAAAGTTGGGAATTAGTGGTTATAATTTAATATGACGATGGGAAAATGTAATAAAATGCTAGAGGAAATGAGCTTTAATGCCCTATTCCAGAAATTACCTGTTGGAATTGAAGTTTATGACGGGAGGGGGCAGCTAGTGGATCTCAATAGGACGGACGAGAATTTGTTCGCTATAAGCCGGAAGGATATTATGGGAATAAATCTTTTCGAGAATCCTAATTTTCCAGAGGACAAGATCGCTCGTCTGAAACAGGGAGAAATGGTTGTGTTCGATTGTAATTATGAATTTGATAATATACAAACGAATGAGTACTATAACATAGACCCAAAAAAGGAAGGTACAAATTTACGTCTGTCTATTAAATGTGTGCCGTTGAAAGGAGAGGCTGAAGATATCTGTGGATATGTACTAATGTTTACGGATGAGACGGAAGAATATCAAAAGTCGGAGAAAGTAGAGGAACTGTTCACGAAGTTGAAAACGGTTATGCGTTGCAGTGATTCCTTGCTGTGGGAATATGATGTTAAAACCGATAAGATGCATATCGATCTGGACTTACGTGTTTTAGGTAATAAATCCAGATTGAGAGCAAGTAACTTGACAACGAAAAAAGATTTTTGTGAGATCGTACATCCGGAAGATCGGGAAAGGGTACTTGTACAAGGCTTTGAAAAGATTGTTACGGGTGAGATCGGTGAATATAGTATTCAATACCGACAGCTTTTTGAGGGGCAATATGTTTGGGTGAGAGCGTATGCGTACCCTTATAAATATGATGAGGCGGGAAGACCAGCGAAAATCCTTTATTACTTGATGGACATAACGGATGAGATCGCCATGCAAGATAAATTGCGCTGGGTGGAACGAGAGCGTCAACGGAAAGAATATGAGTTAGCTAAGGCTAAAGAGGCGAATCGGCTTAAGTCTATGTTCTTGGCGAATATGAGTCATGAGATCCGTACGCCTTTAAATGCTATTGTTGGTTTCGCGAATATACTGGCAGAGACCAAGGAGATAGAGGAGGAGGAACGAGAGTTTTATGTGGATATCATTGACAAGAATAGTGAATTGCTTCTGCAATTGATTGAGGATATCCTTGATTTCTCAAAGATTGAGGCGGGAACCTTTGACATTACGAAGAGAAATTTTGATTTTAAGGAGATCTGTGAGGAAACCTATGCGGTACATGCCTTGAAGATTCCGAAAAACGTTCGATTTGTTTTCGATCGGGGCTCACAACCCGTGACTGTTTTCTCAGATCCGAAACGAGTCGTACAGGTTATTTCTAATTTCTTGACAAATGCGATTAAGTTTACTTCGGAAGGTGAGATCAAATTAGCCTATAAGGTATCGAATGATGAAATACGAGTTTCGGTCTCGGATACGGGAATGGGAATCTCGGAGGAAGATTGTAGAACTATATTCGATCGTTTTGTTAAGTTGAACGCTTGCAAACAAGGTACCGGATTAGGATTGGCGATTTGCAAAAATATTATCGAGAACCTAGGGGGACGAATCGGGGTAGAATCTACATTGGGAGTAGGTTCCACTTTTTGGTTTACCTTGCCTTTGAAGGAGATTAAAGAGAATGAACCTAAGTTCTAAGGGGATATATATTATTTTACGGATATGTTTTAAAGCATGGTTTTGTTAAATCTGGTTAAGGAAATGAGATTTGCAAATAAAACATTATGCTACATAACATAAAACCTCTATATTTGCACTGTGTTTTTCATGGTATTAGATTTAAGGTTAACAATTGAGATTGGCTGTCCGTGATGGATAGCCTTTTTTGTTTCAAAAAATCATAACCATGAGATTTTAGGAGTGTAGCTGAAGGTTTTTTCGTAAATTTGCGCTCCGTTTGTAATACTAGATCCTGTATTTAAGTGTATGAAAAGAGTATTCTGTCCAAAATGTGATAATCAGTTGTCTTTTGATGAGACCAAATATCCGGAAGGGAAGGTATTAGCCTTCGTCTGTCCGCAGTGTGGAGCGCAATTTAAGATTAAATTGGGCCGAAAGGTGGTGAAGACGGCTACCGGTGAGGAAAAAGAGGTGAAGGAACCGGATTTCTCTTGCGGTTATATTACCATTATCGAGAATGGTTTTGCTTTTAAGCAAGATCTACCATTAGTGATGGGAGATAATGTGATTGGTCGCCGTAATAAGGATACGGAAGGTGTAGATGTCCCTATTATCACGAGCGATCCAAGTATGGGGCGTAAGCATTGTGTGATTAATGTAAAGAAAGACACTAATGGCAAGTTCGTTTATATGGTGCGTGACTTTCCTAGCTTGACCGGGACTTTTGTGAAAAATGTATTGGTCGGTAAAAAAGAACAAGTACGTATCGGGGAAGGTTCGATCGTAACGATTGGCGCTACTACTTTTATCTTACATTCGGCGAACGAGGGAGAAGAAGAGGAATAAATATAAAAAACTTCAGAGGCTGTTCCCGTTTATGATCTCGATCTTTAACTTCGGGTCGGAATGATGGCAGATAAGGGATTTTGGCGTTTGTTTTGGGAGTGAGTTATAAGATATATGCTCATTCCGGGATACAGCTCTGAAGTATCACTGAGAAAACAAGGCTCATAGGTATTAAGATTAAGCCGATTAACATAAAGAAATGAAAAGAACCGAAAGAATAGTTGTATTAACTATGGTTAAAATAGGCTCTTAGGGTTTGTTTTTCTAGAAATTAGCTAACTTTTTGTGTGGTTTTTAAAATGTTAATGAGCATGAGGTTAAATAGAAATATGGACAGTCATGGAGCAGGTTCCTAAACAGCAGCCGGTAAATAAAACAGCATTCCGGGTATTGGTGGCGTTAAGCGTTACGCATTGTTTGAATGATTCGTTGCAATCCGTTATCTCGGCGGTTTATCCACTTTTCAAGGATGATTTAGCGTTGAGCTTCGCCCAAATCGGGTTGATTACGCTTGTTTATCAATTATCCGCTTCTGTTTTCCAGCCTATAACCGGTTTGGTTTTTGATAAGCGTCCCGTGGCTTGGTCGTTACCTATTGGTATGAGTTTTACGTTGGTCGGCTTGTTGAATCTCGCTTTTTCCTCTACGCTCCATTGGGTCTTGATCTCCGTATTCTTGATAGGTATCGGGTCTTCGGTTTTGCATCCGGAAGCGTCCCGGATTACCTCGCTAGCGTCGGGAGGGCGTAGGGGATTGGCACAATCGCTTTTTCAAGTGGGTGGTAATTTGGGCGGATCGTTAGGTCCGCTACTGGTTGCTTTATTGGTGGCACCTTATGGACGGACTCATATCGCTTTGTTTTCTATACTGGCATTCGTCGCTATTTTGGTGATGATTCCTATCTGCCGTTGGTATAAGGCGTATTTGAGTCGGGTGAAATGGCAGAAGAAGTCGGGTGAGACGCATGTGGAGATGCCTCTTTCTTTGGGAAAAACAGTCTTTTCGATCTCGATATTGCTGACCTTGATTTTCTCTAAATATATCTATATGGCTAGTTTGAATAGCTACTATACCTTTTACTTGATCCATAAATTCGGGGTGAGTGTACAGACTTCGCAGATCTGTTTGTTCGTCTTCCTGATTGCTACGGCCATGGGAACCTTGGCGGGTGGTCCTATCGGTGATAAGATAGGACGGAAATATGTGATTTGGGGATCGATTCTAGGGGCAGCCCCATTTAGCTTGTTGATGCCGCATGTGGGATTCGCTTGGACGATCGTGCTTAGTTTTTGCGTGGGTTTGGTCTTATCATCGGCGTTCCCGGCTATTTTGTTGTATGCGCAAGAGTTGCTTCCTTATAAATTAGGTCTTATCTCGGGACTTTTCTTTGGATTTGCTTTCGGTGTGGCGGGTATAGCCTCGGCCGTATTAGGAAATATGGCGGATCATTATGGAATAGAGGCTGTCTACAACGTATGTGGCTTCATGCCTCTTTTAGGACTGGTTACTTGGTTCCTTCCCAACTTGAAAAAGAAGTAAAAACAATCCTCCCTTTTTCGCTGTTATTACTCCAACTGAACGTCAATTACTAAATGAGTTTATGGTGAGTAATATAGTATCTTACAGTATTCTTTTGCTGTATCTTCTTCCATGCGCTTCATGGAGCCAAGGGAACGATGTGGATTTAAGCTTGGAACAATCTCTCGACCTGCTTCATAAGGAAAATAAAAGCTTGAAAATAGCCGGGAAAGAAGTGGAATGGGCTCGGAATGAGCATCAAAAGCTAAACGCTTTTTGGTATCCGTCGGTGAACGCCGCGGGTGCTTTCGTACATATGTCGAATCCGATAGAGGTACGGCAGTCGCTGAGTAAATATACGGAACCGGCGAAGGAGTTTGTCCATAATTATATCCCGGATAATGAGCTGATCATGTCGGTATTGGATAAGATCGGGCAAGGTACTTTCTCGCTTCCGCTGATCTCCCAAAACATCACTTCTATAGACGCTACGGTGACGTGGCCTGTTTTCACGGGAGGAAAACGTATCTACGCGAACAAGATCGGAAAGACGATGGTCTCTATAGCGGAGGTGAATAGGAATCAAGTGGATGCCAACCAACAATCCTTATTGATCGAGGCTTATTTCGGGCTTCGTCTGGGACAAAGTGTGGTGGACGTAAAAACGGAAGTGTACAATTCTTTGAAAACCCATTATGACCAAGCCCTTAAATTAGAGCAAAACGGGATGATCAATCGGGCCGAGCGTCTGTTCGCTCAGGTAAGTATGGACGAGGCGAAACGAGAACTGGAATCGGCCCGTAAGGATTTAGCGGTCGCTCAACAGGCGTTTAAAAGCTTGATTAATATGGAGGAGGGGAGTGACGTACGTACCACGACTCCTTTATTCATTAATGAGGCGCTTCCTCCGGCTCAATACTTCAAGGATCTGGTTCCGATGAATAATTATATAGTCAATCAATTGAAATTGCAGCAGGTTGTAGCCGATAATCAACTAAAGATCGGCCGGTCCGCTTATGTCCCGAATATCGCTTTATTCGGCAAACAGACTTTGTACGCTGACGGATTGGATAAATATTTGCTGCCTCGTACGATGGTGGGAGTTGGTTTTACGTGGAATATCTTTGACGGCTTGAATCGGGAGAAAACCATCCGGCAGGCAAAGATCGCTAGTCAGTCGCTTCGTTTGGGTAAGGAGAAGGCGATTACGGATCTGGAGGTCGGTATCGATAAATTCTACAGCCAGCTACAAAATGCCTTGGACAATGTAAAAGCTTTGGATACGACGATCGAGATGAGCCGGGAACTGGTCCGGGTGCGGAAGAAATCCTTCCAAGAGGGAATGGCTACTTCTACGGAGGTAGTCGATGCCGAGGTTATGCTGGCGAAGGTGAAGACCGCTTTTCTTTTGGCTTATTATCAGTATGATGTAGCCTTGATTAATCTGCTGTCTGTCTGCGGTACGCCGGAGCAGTTCCACCAGTACAAGATGGAGGGAAAGACCGAGGAGCTTTTGGGGAATTGAAAATTGAGAATTGAAAATTGAAAATTTAGGGGTTATGGATAAAACTAAGAGATATTTGAGTGTGGCCTTTGTCGTGGTCTTGGCGATTGTTATCGTTGTCTCGTTGATCGGGATGATCTTGTTGAAAAAGAAGCCGGTGATCTTGCAAGGGCAGATCGAGGCAACGGAAATACGTATCTCCGGTAAGTTACCGGGGCGTATCGATACCTTTCTGGTAAAAGAGGGACAGAATGTACGCCAAGGCGATACCTTGGTAGTCATCAATAGTCCGGAGGCATTGGCTAAATATCAACAGGTGAACGCCATGGAGAACATAGCGAAGTATCAGCACCAGAAAGTGGATGAGGGTACACGAAAGCAAATCATCGCTTCCTTGCAACAATTGTGGAATAAATCCAAATCGGATTTACAATTGGCGAAGATTACCTATGATCGGGTCAATGCCTTGTATAAAGATAGCGTGGTAACCTCACAGCGTAAAGATGAGGTGGAGGCCATGTATAAAGCGGCTGAGGCCGCCGAACGTGCCGCTTATAGCCAATATCAAATGGCGGTAGACGGGGCGCAGATACAAGATAAGGAGAGCGCCCGCTCGTTGGTGACGGCGGCGCAAGGAACCGTGGAGGAGGTGGCGGCTCTCTTACAGGACGCTCGGTTGACGGCTCCGGAATCCGGACAAATCTCAGCTATTTTCCCGAAACGGGGAGAGTTGGTTGGGGCCGGGATGCCAATCATGAACTTAGTCGTATTAGATGACGTGCATGTGGTATTGAACGTACGTGAGGATCGTTTGCCTTTATTTAAGATGGGAGGAACGTTTGTCGCCGATGTACCGGCGATCGATAAGAAGGATATTGAGTTCAAGATCAATTATATCAGTCCGTTGGGCAGTTTCGCTACTTGGAAATCTACCAAGCAGACTGGTAGCTATGACTTGCGGACCTTCGAGATACATGCCTTACCGGTGGAGAAGGTGGAGGGATTGCGTCCCGGTATGTCCGTACTCTATCAACTCCCTTAATACTATCCATTTGTAGAGACGGGGCACGCCCCCGTCTCTACAACTAAATAATTTATTGTCGCTATGCTAAAGAAGAGTCCTTTCTATATGGTTTTACGTCGGGAACTGGATCGCATGGTTTCCCGGAGATTATATTTCGGGGTGTGTATCGTGTTGCCTTTGTTCTGTATATTCTTCATGTCTACGATTTTCGGAAGCGGGCAGATGGAGAACATACCGATAGCGGTAGTGGACCAAGACAACACCTCCATGTCTCGGGAGGTCATCCGGCAGGTAGAGGCGGTACCGACTTTCCGGGTAACCCGGCATTATACGGACCAAGAGACCGCTCGCCATGCTACCCAAGCAAAAGAAATCTACGGTTATTTAGTGATCCCCAATCAGTTTGAGGCGGATGCCACGGCGGGGCGTGACGCTACTTTATCGTATTATTACCACTATGCCTTGTTGAGCGTGGGCGGTGAGGTACGTGGGGCCTTCGAGACCCTGCTGCGTACGCTTTCGCTCGCCCCGGTGGTTGTGCAAGCTACGGCGATGGGGGTGGGGGAGAATCAGATAACCACCTTCCTATTACCGGTACGATCCAGTAGCCACCCGCTGTTCAACCCGGATCTGGATTATTCCGTTTATCTGAGCAATCCTTTTTTCTTTGTCTTTTTCCAAGTGATCATTTTGCTGGTTACGGTGTACGCTATCGGTAGCGAGATCAAGTTCCGGACAGGCGGTGGGTGGCTGGAGGCGGCACGGATGAACATGTTCGTGGCGGTGGTGGGCAAACTGCTCCCTTATACGATTATCTTTTGTATCATGAGCGTCTTCGCTAACTATATCATGTTCGGGGTCATGCATATTCCTTTCGCTTGCGGTTTCTGGCCATTGAACTTGACGGCGATCTTATTCGTGGTCGCTACGCAAGCGTTGGCGGTATTCCTGTTCTCGTTGTTTCCCGCTATAGCGATCGTGATTAGCGTGGTGTCGATGGTCGGTTCGCTGGGGGCTACTTTATGCGGCGTTACTTTCCCGGTCGATTCCATGTACGCTCCCGTACATTTCGCCTCGTACCTGTTTCCGGTACGGCATTTCGTGGAGATCAACCAGAACTTATTGTATGGCGATTACGGATTCCCTTATACATGGGTAAACGTAAGTTCGTTGTTTGCGTTTATGTTATTGGCATTGGCACTATTGCCACATTTGAAAACCGCTATTTTAAGTCATAAATATGAGAACATCCGATAATATGAAAGGAACCTTGGCGGATATCGCTTCCTTGGTCAAGGACGAGTTTAAGACGATCTCCACGAGCTACGCTATCTTGCTCGTCTTGGTAGGAGGTATATTTCTCTATGGCCTGCTGTATAATTATATGTATGCCCCGGATCTGGTGCGTAACGCCCCGGTGGTAGTCGTCGATGACTCAAAGACCGACTTGAGCCGGGAGTACATCCGTTTGCTGAACGCCACTCCGCAAGTCTCGGTAATCGCCGATGGTTTAGATTACGCCGAGGCGCAGGAGTGGATGAAGGAGGGGGATGCCGTAGGTATCTTGTATCTTCCCTCTGATTTCGAGACCCGGGTGGCACGAGGGAATGAGTCCCTGTTTATCATGTACCAGACGACAAGCGCCTTCCTATATTATATGGCGATGCAGGAGGCGTCCAGCGGTGCCATGTTGGCGTTGAACGATCGGTATCGTCCGGAGATGTTGGTGTTCTTGCCCCAGCAAGACGCTTCCAAGATCGTTTCGGCGCAACCCATATCAGTGGTCGGGACGGCGTTGTATAATTTTACGGAAGGATATGGAACCTATTTGATCCCGGCGGTATTGATCGTCATTATGTTCCAGACCTTGTTGATGGTGATCGGTATGATAAGCGGGGAAGAGCGGGATTCGGGTACCATCGTTCGTTTCGCCTCCGAGGGATTATCCTTTGGCCGGATCGCTAGGGTGATAATCAGCAAGACCTTTGTGTATTGCGTATTGTATACGATTTTCGCTTTGTTCTTGTTGGGCTTGATACCGCTATTGTTTGGCCTGCCGGATATCGGTAATTATCTGAACACCTTGATCCTGCTGATACCTTTCTTGCTGGCTACCAGCTTCTTTGGGCTGGCCGCCTCTTATTTCTTTACGGACTCGGAGGCTCCGTTATTGATGATCGCCTTCTTCTCGGTAGGCTTGATCTTCCTTTCCGGAGTCTCTTATCCCTTGGAATTGATGCCTTGGTATTGGCAAATGGCCCATTATATCATTCCGGCGGCTCCCGCTACGCTGGCCTATGTACAGCTCAACTCGATGGGAGCGTCGATTGAGCAAGTCGGTGTGGAGTACGTGACGTTGTGGGTGCAATGTGTCGTTTATTTCCTCTTGGCTTGCTGGGTGTACCGGCGGAATATCTTAAAGGCGAGCCGTGCCTTGTCGTCATTGTAGCTCCCGTATCCTGACGTCGATACCGCTACCTTTCAAGGCATCTTTCAACTCGCCGATCTTCGTATCCCCGTAATGGTAAGGGTATAGGATTTTAGGCGAGAACATCTTGGCCGCTTTCGCTGCTTGCGGGACGGTCATGGTATAAGGCTGGTTGACGGGAAGGAAAGCGATATCGATGTCTTTCAGGTCTTTCATCTCCGGGATGTCTTCCGTATCGCCGGCTATATAGACTCTTAGTCCGTCGAACGTGAGGATATAGCCATTATCCCGGTGGCGGGGATGATATTTATCCCGGCCGGGCGTGGTGTTATAGGCGGGGACGGCCTCTATCTTCATATAGCTGATGGAGGTATCCGTATCGCCGTTTTTTAGGACCTTCCCTTTTCCCAGCTTCTTTTGGCTGTTCTCGTTGGCGATGATTTCCGTACCGCTTTTCTCGACGGCTTGTATCGCTTTCGGGTCTAGATGGTCGCCATGCTCGTGGGTGATCAAGATGATATCGGCTTTCGGGAAAGTCGTATAATCGGCGTATTCGGAGACAGGATCTACCTGTATCGAATGATTGTCGTACGTAAGCATCAGGCTGCCGTGCTTGATGAACGTGATGATCAGTTCTTTTCCGCTCTTGGTCTTGAAAGAATCCGAGGCGAAGTTACTAGCGGAGGCTAAGCTCGCCATGAATAAACTACACATAAGCATACATGATTTTAGTCTCATAATCTCGCGGTTTTTTATAAGTGTTTCCGCGAATATACTCATAATAGATTAATTCCCTAATTTGTTCGCCTATCCGGTATAAATATTTACATTTGCGACGTATATTCTGATAACATGAAAACGAAATGAGAAGAATTGTTCTGTTGATTACGATTTGTTGCCAAGTATTTTGGGTGGCGGCGCAAAAGAAAGCGCCCAAATGGATGGATAAGCAACGAAAGGCGGTGGTTACCGTCACTACTTATGGAAAAGATAACCAGAAGAAAGCGTCTGGTACGGGATTTTTCATTACCGAGACCGGTGAGGCGTTGTCCGGCTATTCCTTGTTTAAGGACGCGGCGAGGGCGACCGTGACCGACGCCGACGGTAAAGAATATCCGGTAAGCCGCATCTTGGGGGCTGATGAATTATATGACGTGATCAAGTTCAAGGTAGAGGTTCCGAAGAAAGCTGTGTTCTTGCCGATCGCCCGTGAGCCGATCTCGCAAGGAGTTATCGCTTATCTGATGCCTTACTCGACCGGTAAGATCACGAAGTTCGGGGAAGGACCGGTCTCGGAGGTCAGTAAGTTGAAGGAGCCGTTCAGCTATTATAAATTGTCGATGGCGCTGGAGAGCGGGCAGGTAAACGCTCCTGTATTGACGGCGGACGGCGAGGTGTTCGGCTTGGCGCAGGAAGATGCATCGGGGAAGAAGGAAGATTCCTACGCGGTCTCGGCGGGATACGCGAATAGCTTGACGATTCAGTCGGCGGACGCCTTTAATTCCACCTATAGCCGGATTGGTATCCGGAAGGCGTGGCCGTCGGACGCAAGCCAAGCGCAGGTCTCCTTATACTTGATGGCAAACTCGCAAGACCCGAAGACGTATCTGGCTACCTTGAATGATTTTATCGCCACTTTCCCGGATTCTCCCGACGGGTATTTGAACCGTGCCAATCATTACGCTTACCACCGTGCGGATCTGGCTCCTACGGAGGCCGAGCAGGGGGCTTATCTGGATAAGGCGTTGGAAGATATAAACACGGCTTCCCGCTTCAGCGAGCGGAAAGGGGATATCTGGTTCAACCGAGCCAAGCTGATCTACGGCGTGGCCGCCGCGGATACGACCTTGAATAAGGAGCAGTGGACCGTCGATGCCGCTACCGAGGCGATACAAAAAGCGATCGGGGAGGAGGACTTGCCGGTCTATCGCCAATTGGAAGGGGATATCCATTTTTATAAAGGAGATTTCGAGCAGGCGTTCGCTGATTATATGAAGGTGAACGATAGCGATATGGCATCTTCTACCTCTTGGTATTGGGCGGCGAAGGCGAAGGCGAATATCCGGGGCGCTAACTTCGGGGATATCATCGCCTTGCTGGATAGCGCCATCGCCAAATGCGGGAACCCGCCAACGAACGAGGCCGCTCCCTATATCTTGGAACGGGTGGATCTCCGCTTGAAACTGATGCAATACAAGGAGGCCGTGGACGATTATGATTTATACTACGATCTCTTGAAAGGACAGGTCGGCGACCGCTTCTTCTATTACCGCGAGCAAGCGAAGTTCCGCATGAACGATTTCCCCGGAGCCTTGGCCGATATCCAATCCGCGATCCGCTTGAATCCGGGCGACCCGACTTATCCGGCGGAGGAAGCGTCCGTATATATCCGTATGGAAAACTATGATCAGGCGTTGAGGAGCTTAGAGAATGCCTTGCGGATCGCTCCGGATTTCGCCTCTTGCTACCGTCTGCGAGGCATCTGCTACGTCCGTCAGGGTAAGAAGGCGGAAGCGTGCGAGGCTTTCAACAAGGCGAAGGAGTTGGGTGATCCTGTCGTGGACAAATTAATAAAGGAACATTGTAAGTGACGAGATATCTGGGCAGGTACGCACGTCCGTATCTACCCAGCTGCACGTCCGTATCTGTCCGGTTGCACGTCCGTATCTACCCCGCTGCAGATACGTATCTGTGCGGTTGCAGGTACGTATCTGCCCGGATGTAAGGCTCCGCTTATCTCCCTATGAACTTCTTGAAGGCCTCTACCTTGTCGTTCAATATCAATTCCTCCGGAAATCGTGTCTCTTGCAATAACTCGTAGATATGATCGTACCGGGCTATATCGAAAGATATATGCGCGTCGCTACCTAAAATCACAGGAACCTCGTATTTCTTGCATAGGCGCAAGATCGTGAGGTTATTATCTCTGGCGGTGAGTTTCTTGCGGACCGGGTTGAGAGAGCTGTTGTTGATCTCCAGCAACGTGTGATGCTCTTTGGACGCTAATACGATAGGCTCGAAATCCACCTCGGCCGTACCGTCTCCCGGGTGACTGATGATGTGGACATGCGGGTTGCGGATCGCCCCGATCATCGCCTCCGTGTTCTGCTCGACCGTTCCCGGTTTGTAGCAAAGCGAGTGGATACCCGCTATCCGGATATCCAGCATAGGAAAGTACTCCTCGCCCAGATCGATCGTACCCTTATAATCGATGATGTTCAATTCCGCCCCGAGCAATAACTCGACACCGTATATCCGGCGGGGAACCACGTGCAGGTTGCGGAAGTAAATCGGGGAGCACGTCCCCGGTATGCCGGGGGCATGCTCTGTTATACCTAGTAACTTCAATCCTTTCTCGGAGGCGGCCGCTGCCATTTCTTGCAGGGTGCTAAAGGCATGCCCACTGGCTACCGTATGGGTATGCACGTCAAGTAACGTCTTCATAAATTCGTCTTTAACCTACCCGCGAAGGTAGTTATTATTTGGTGGATACCCAATTCCCGGATAAAATAAGCGTCGTGCGAGATCAGCAAGATCGTGCCCCTGTACGCACGGACCATGGAGGTGATAATCTCGATGCTTTGGATGTCGAGATTATTGGTCGGCTCATCTAGGATAAACAGGTCCGGAGTCTGGTTACTGATCATCAAGCAACAGAATGCCAACCTCATTTTCTCGCCTCCGCTCAGCTTCCCGCAACTCTTCTCCCACGTGTCGTGCGGGAAGAGGAAACGGTTTAGCAATGTCTTGATCTCGTGCTCTTGGAAATGACGCTCGTTGAAGGCTTGCGCTTGCTCGTACACCGTCCGGTCGTTCCGGACGATCGAGTATTCTTGGTCGATATAGATAGAGGAGAAATCCGCACGGATCAAGGAACCGCTACGAGGCGGTAACTGGCCGGTAATCAACTTCAGCAAAGTCGTCTTGCCTGAACCGTTATCGCCTTGTATCAGCCACCGTTCCCCACTCTTGATCTGGAAGCTCATCGGGGAGGGCCATAGATCGCCGGCCTCGGCGTAACCGAAATTGATCTCCTTGGCGGTAACCAATATCTTGCCTTCGTGTAAGCCGGATGCGCTGAAATCCAGTTTCATGCCTTGAAGGTCGGGTAGGGAGGAGCGCATTCGCTTTAGCTCGTTGGCAAGGTTCTCCATCTTGTCCTCGTGAACCTCTTTTAGTTTGGAGGCGCTTTTCTCGGCGTTCTCCTTCAATCCGCCCATCATGATCCGGGGGATTCCTTTCCGGACGCTTTGCTTCTCTCCCCGGGATTCATGCTTTTGTTTTCGCTCGGCTACCTCACGGGCGGTTTTCCTGACCCTGCGAAGCTCTTTCTCCTTCGCTTCCAGTTTCTCTTGCATGGAAGCCTGTTCCTGTTCTTTTTGTTCCTTGTAGAAATCATAATTACCCCCGTAAAGGGTGATCCCCCCGACGGATAATTCCGCTATGGAAGCTAATAGGTTCAATAAGGTACGATCGTGGCTGACGACCAACAAGGTGATACGGCAAGACGTGATGAAATCGTATAACTTCTCCCGGCTACGCCTATCCAGATGGTTGGTCGGCTCATCCAATAGCAGGATCGAGGGTTGGTGGATCTCGATTCCGGAGAGGAAAACCTTGGTTTTCTCGCCTCCGCTTAATGTGCGCATCGGTTGGGAAAGGAGGATATGCTCCAAACCCCAAGCGTGCAGGGCGGCGAGGCTCCGTTCCTCGATCGTCCAGTCATCCGCCAGCGTATTGAAATTAGAGAGGGAGGCGTCGCCCTCGGTAATCGCCCGCAAGGCTTCTAGTTTCCCGTCGATACGTAGGGCCTGAGCCACCGTCTGGTTATCATATTGCCCGAAATGCTGGGGTACGTAATAGGGTGGGGTCGGATAGATAATCTCCCCTTCCTGCGCTTGCAAGGTTCCAGCCAAGATACGGAGGAAAGTAGATTTTCCCGATCCGTTGTTCCCGACTAAGGCTACCTTTTGCCCCTTGTTGATCGTTAAGTCGATCCCCTTGAATAAGACTTGGTTGTCCGGATGTATATACGTGATTTTTTGCGCTACGATACTCATAGTGTGAACTGATTTAAAATGTGAGATACTAAAATGGATAAGAAATACCGATGATGATCGGTTTCACGATAGCCTCGAATCTGTCGTCACGAAATCAGCTCTATACGGATAGAGGGCTTTCCGGATGGAAAGAACGACATCTTGAGATAAATTAAGCGGCTATTCTCATTGGAGTAATTATATAGTTATATAGGGACGCAAAGGTAGGAATAGTTTTGGGTTTAGGCAAATGAGTATATACTTTCATGTACAAAAGGGTATGCTTTTGCCCTTGAAAGTATATACTTATGGGGATAAATCCTAGAATTTCTTTGTTTGCTTAAGGATATAGAACTTGGCTAAGTCGCCCGTGACGGGTTGCTTCTGCTGGTCCAGCATTTTCAGTTGGCCTTCCTCTACCTTATAATACGTGATGTCTCCCCCTTCTTGTTTCGCCGTCAAGATGTTACCGTCCAGCGTGTAAGTTCCCTTATCATTAAAAATACCGTCTTTCTCGTCAATATATTCGGAGCGGAGGGTAAAGGTTTTATCCTTGTTCAATGTCAAGGTCGTTTTAATACCCGGCGAGCTGGCGGCCGGTAATGTCCCTTCGTAAACACCCCAGTAATCCAAGGAAGTCTCTGCGTTGTGCATATCCGGTACTTGGGCGGTTTCCTGCTTGTTCTTGTCTGTTTGCGTGGCGTCTGCCTTTGGGTTGCCGCTACAGCTGAATAGGGCTGCGGCTACCGCTACTACTAATACATATTTTTTCATGTCATTCAATTGAATTATAAGTTCTCGTTATTTAAAACCAGTTTGTAGGTTGTTTTGTTGCGTACCGATATTCAAATAATAAGGATCGTGTCTGGGTTCCATCTGGCGAAAAAGCATTATCTTTGTGTTGTAAAACATAGATAACATTTTTATTCGTAAGATTATGTCATTACCAAACGATCCGATGATGCTATTCAGCTTCATCAATATGAAACTTCGTGACAATTATTCTTCCCTCGACGATTTATGCGAGGATTTGCAAGTGAACAAGAAATCCCTTCTTACAAAGCTTAAAGACGCTGGTTTTGAATACAGCCCGGAGCATAATAAGTTCTGGTGATCGGGAGTGATCCTAGCCCGGTAAACCTATGAGATCCGAACCATAAGTCAATGACTTACGTATCGTAATCCATTGACTTACGATGCGTAATCCAATGGATCGCATACACCGGTCGATAAGGTTGTCTCCATCAAGTCTCACTCGATATAGTTCTTGACGATCTCTTTCCGGTCCGTATACTTCGGGTATTTGAAAGCCGGTATGCCGAGCGCCATGATCGCTTGTATCTTGCCGTCGATCCCTAGCGTCTTGGCGAGCGTATCTTTTCCTTCCTGCCGGATGGCAGTGAGTACAAAGCCCATATAGATCTGGCTTACCCCAAGCGATTGCGCCATCAAGGAGGCGTTTTGATAAGCGAGGTTAGCGTCCTCACTTCCGAATCGGTTGGACTTCGGTGTATGGATCAGTAGCAGGGCGGTGGCTTTCCGGAGAATCGGATCTTTACCCGCCTTGTGTTCTTCTTTCAACCGATTGAATACCGGTACGTATTTATAGACATCCTTCATAAACGGCTTGACCACACATTTCACGACGGGATTCAATAATAGCTTCGCCAAGGAGTCGAACACGCCTATCGTATAATCGCTCACCTGCCGTAGCTTTTGCGGATCGGTGACGACGGTGAACGAAAGGCTTTGGGAGTTTGTCGCCGTCGGCGCAGAATGAGCGGCCTCCACGATCTTGTCCAGCATCTCCTTGGGTACGGGCCTCGAGGTCAATGTCCGGTTGGAACGGCGTGACTTGATCAGCAACATCACCTGCTCCGGCGTAGGCATTTGGCTGTAATCGATCGTATGCGTTTTCTCCGGCGGGAATTCGCTGTGCGACACGGAGCCCGTCGGACATACGTCCACGCAATGCCCGCAAACGATGCAGCTTTCTACACGTACCAGCCCGATCGTCTCTCCGGCCCTTTCTTGCGTGAATATATCCGAAGGGCATACCCGTACGCATTTCCCGCATTTGATACAACTCTCTTGGTCTATGTTTAGTGTCATCCTTTTCCTCCTTTTGATAAGTAAAATAAAAACTCCTGCAACCATCAAGATTACAGGAGTCTATATATAAACAATTATTTTATTGTTTAGTTGATTACTTCTTCATAGCTTCCTCGATAGCAACCGCTACAGCAACCGTAGCACCTACCATCGGGTTGTTACCCATACCCAAGAAGCCCATCATTTCCACGTGAGCAGGTACGGAAGAAGAACCAGCGAACTGAGCGTCACCGTGCATACGGCCCATCGTGTCTGTCATACCGTAGGAAGCAGCAATATTGCATCCCTGTAAACAAATCAATTGAATAATAAGTGACTGTTTTACAGATTAATATTAAATATTTTAAAGAGCAATCCAGATTATAAATCTTAGTATCTTGAATAAATGGTCGTGAATAAGCCGCAAGCGGACAAATGTATAACCTTTTATATATTTAATTAGCTTGTTATATTATCTTCATTGGCTTAAGCCTCCAACTTCTTCTCTTGTAGGAGAGGGAATATCCCTTTGTGATTTATGGGTTGGCTCTATCCAATTGCTATGTATTCCATAATCCTTTAATTATGAATTCATGCAAATATAGTTAATTAATAGGTTTTATGCAACTATTCATTAGAGAAGATGATAGGGTTTTAATAGATTGGTGAGTGCGAGCAGAGTTTTCCTCTAAACACTATTTAATCTTTATATGAACTAAAATTCCAGCATTTTGTACCTCATGCCATTTAACTATTAACAGCCCACTTCACACCGGTTGGTTCAATTCTATGTCTTCAATATAATCCTCTGTCAGACAGTCTAATTTAACTAAATATCGTATGATGTTTAGTTTGGTGGACTACTTTGGATTGACTAAATTTGTAGTAATTAATAAGTTAGTCAATTAGTATATCTGATTAACTCTTAACCTAAGATGTTTGTGTGAGATTAATTAGGAAAGGCGGCAAAGAGTAATCAATGCCGCCTTTGCTATTTTGTATCTGCCTTATCTACTATTCTACCCGCTGGTAGGAATAAGGTTTACCGTAAGGAGTAACTCCATCATCATCTAAATCTTGAATGGATAAGGTTTCAGAATTTAATAAGAGTATCTCACCAATCGCCCATTCGTCTTCGTCACTGAACATCTGGTATAGGAGATTATCTACTATCTTGTAAGTCCCATGTTCCTCATAATCCAATTCATCCGTACTGGTATAGCTGAATGTTCCGTTTTTCGTAAAGGTAACATGTGTATGCGTGTATCCCTTATCCACAATCAATTTCCATGTACCAACGATAGATGGAGTGATCTTCTTATCTCCATCCTCCTTATCATCGCCACAAGCTACTAAGTTAATTGCTAACATGGCCATTAATAAGACCATTACTAAATTCTTCATATCTTGAACTGTTATTGAATTTTATTTGAAGATTGGCAAATGAGTAACCCCAAATGCCAGTCTTAATCCTATAATGATATATTATTATGCTCCTTGTTCTTTAAGCCCCATATCTAAATCATCCAATATGGACTTTATGAATGAAAATAGTTCCATTGTGGTAGCCTGTCTTCCTTTGAACCTGTAAGATGCTATGGATGCGGCACTGCTACTTGATATGGTTTCTTGTAACTCCATGAATTGTTTCTTTAGAATGCGCCATTCCACTCGTATCTGTTGAAGTGGAGAACCACATTCCATATTATAGTAAATGATGTCAAATTGAGCTTCCATTTCCTTTAGAAGCTGATTAGCTCGATTCACAGTCTTGTAAGCGTTGAATAATCCCATGTTATTATAGTTTTAAGATTTCTAATATTGTTATTGCTTTGTTTCTCAATTCAAGAGAAGAATTAAAATGATAAAGCCTATTAACCTTTTCATCCCATAGCTTGATGGCAAACAACGCTCCTAACGCACAAGTGTATTGGGAGCTAAAGATGAAGTATGGTGTTGTATTAAGGGTAGTCAGAAAATCATGTGCAGTAGGTGCTAATTCTAACTGTAATGATTTGCCATATAGCTCTGCTAACTTGTTTGAGTTACAGACTTTATCATAGACCTTCTTGAACTTCTCCACTCCATTGTGGCGTATGTATTCATTAGAGAAACCATCTATAACCTCTTCTAATGTGTTTGCTAAGAATTCCATATATGTTTAATTCTGTTCTTGATAGTAATTGTATTAGGAATCTTAAACCAAAGGAGGTAGATTGTACATCTTAACCATATAATGTAGTGCATTAAGTTCCATTTCATTAATTACTTCATCTACTATTGCCATTTCAACAAGTAATTTGTGTATCATAAGTTTCTTCTGAAAATCTAAGTTACTAATCAATGTCTGAACCTCTTCTTCTTTCATTAAGATAGCCTCTTTGACTATTCCACCTAAGAAATCATTCAAACTAAAGCTAAGAGCTTTACTTGCTATTTCACTGAGTAGGCGATTCTCAAGGGAACCTCTACGTCCATCTGCATTTGCGATTATTATCAATGTATGTAATATCGCTAATCTTTCTTTAGTGCTAAGTGACATATTGTTTAATATTAATTCCTCCCTGTTCCTTTGGGGAAACTGTTGTAATTAAAGCGTAAGGAACAGTAATATTTTGGTATTACTACGCTTATAAGTCTAATATCTTCTTTACGTTTTGAGCCAGCTTATATCTAAAACTACCAACAGTGTCACAAGCGGCGATTTCATTAATCCAGTCAAAGACTACTTTGCGCTTAGAGTAATCCATATTGTGTAAAACTATAAAAGCCTCTCTGGGCGATAACTGTGCAGATTGATTTGACATCTCTGGTGAAATTGAAAACCTATCATTTGCATCTAATAGGATACTGAGTGGCTTTCCCGTAGGACAAGACTGCTCTCCATATGCAGCAGCTCTAAGGATTGCACTAAATGCGATTAATTCTTTGTTTGTAAACATAAACATTGAGTTGTGCTCACCTATTCCCTCTGGTAAGCTATTAAATGTAAGAACGTGAGGAACTACAACATTTTACTGTTGCCACGCCTGTTTAACTTTAACTAATTACTGATTCTTGAATGAATATAAGTCTTCCCTCACTATTTGCAAGAAGGAGTATAGATCATTATCCCTACCTTGAATTGGTATGATAACACTCATGGCTGCATCTGGCATCTTATCACCTTTACTTGATAAGGTCTGTAACCTTCTTTCTACTTCAAGACACAGTTCCGCCTTGTCTGGCTTAGGACACCTTTGCAATTTCACCATCAACTTCATAATGGCTCTACAATCACGGAGTAAGGAAATCCTGTCTACTAGTGTGAACAACCCCATAAGGTTAAATTTAAAGTTACTTACCTGTTCCCGGCTCAGTCTGAAACCTTGGGGGATTGCGTTAAAATTCTTATTTTTGCATCATGAAAACATCCTCTTCCCAAACGATTGATCCTGTTGCTTCTTTAAG